>DASWYX010000413.1:0-4583 GCA_036404755.1 Pseudoduganella sp. | reverse complement strand
CTGGCCGGCAAGGCGCGGCAGCAGGTAGTAGATCGAGCCCATGGTGATGAAGCCCACCCAGCCCAGGGCGCCGCCGTGCACGTGGGCGATGCCCCAGTCGGTGTAGTGCGAGAGCGCGTTGATGGTCTTGATCGACATCATCGGGCCTTCGAAGGTGGCGATGCCGTAGAAGGACAGCGAAACGATCAGGAACTTCAGGATCGGGTCGGTGCGCAGCTTGTGCCAGGCGCCGGACAGGGTCATGATGCCGTTGATCATGCCGCCCCAGCTTGGCGCCAGCAGGATCAGGGAGAACACCATGCCGAGCGATTGCGTCCAGTCGGGCAGCGCGGTGTATTGCAGGTGGTGCGGGCCGGCCCACATATAGGTGAAGATCAGCGCCCAGAAGTGCACGATGGACAGGCGGTACGAGTACACGGGGCGTTCGGCCTGCTTCGGGATGAAGTAGTAGACCATGCCCAGGTAGCCGGCGGTCAGGATGAAGCCCACGGCGTTATGGCCGTACCACCACTGGATCATCGCATCCTGCACGCCGGTGTACATCGAGTAGGACTTGGTCAGCGTCGCCGGCATGCTCATGCCGTTCACCACGTGCAGGATGGTCACGGCGAGGATGTAGCCGCCAAAGAACCAGTTGGCGACGTAGATGTGCTTGACCTTGCGCTTGATGATGGTGCCGAAGAAGACGGTGGCGTAGGCGATCCAGACCAGCGCGATCAGGATCGTGATCGGCCATTCCAGTTCAGCGTATTCCTTGCCGCGGGTGAGGCCCATTGGCAGCGTGACCACGGCGCTCAGGATGACGGCTTGCCAGCCCCAGAAGGTGAAGGCAGCCAGCTTGTCCGAGAACAGGCGAACCTGGCAGGTGCGCTGCACCACGTAGTACGAAGTGGCGAACAGGCCGCAGATGCCGAAGGCAAAAATCACGGCGTTGGTGTGCAGTGGACGCAGGCGGCCGTAGGTCAGCCATGGTATGTCCAGGTTCAGTGAGGGCCAGGCCAGCTGCGCGGCGATGATCACGCCGACCAGCATGCCCACGAAGCCCCACACCACAGTAGCGATCGCGAACTGCTTGACGATCTTGTAGTTGTATTGATCCAATTTCGGTTCTCCCGGAGACGCTTTGATGAGGTACATCAAAGGTTACCGAGCGAGGGGTCAAAATTCCTTGATATGGATCAAAATTGCCCCTGCGAGCAGCTGCTAGCGGTCGTCGTCTTGCAGGATGCGCAAGCCCGGACCGGAGAGGTCGTCGAACTGGCCGCTGTCGGATGCCTTGAAGAACAGCCACAGCGCGCCGAAGACGAGCAGCACGCTGATGGGAATCAGAACGTAGAGGGCTTCCATGATGAGGTCCTGCGCAAGCGGAGCGCGTTGAGAATGACGATGGCGGAACTGGCGGCCATGCCGATGCCGGACAGCCAGGGATTCAGCAGGCCGATGGCTGCCGCCGGAATGGCGATCACATTGTACAGCGTGGCCCAGGCGAGGTTCTGCCGTATCACGCGCATCGTGGACGCTGCCGTCTGCGAAGCTTCCGCCAGCAAGCCCAGTTGCGCGTGCAGCAGCACGCAATCGGCGTGCGCCTGCGCCAGCGCGGCGCCGCTGCCCATGGCGAAGGACACATCGGCGGCGCTCAGCACGGCCGCGTCGTTGATGCCGTCGCCGACCATGGCGACCACGGCGCCTTTGGCTTGCAGTTGCTGCACGAAGTCGAGTTTTTGATCCGGCAGGCAGCCGCCATGGCCGCGCTCCAGCCCCAGCTCGCGCGCGACGGCGTCCGCGATCTCCTGCTGGTCGCCGCTCAGCAGGATGACTTCCTTGCCCTGCTTGCGGAATGCCTGCACCACCGCGCGCGCTTCGGGCCGCAAGGCGTCGCCGATCGTGAAACGCGCCAGCCAGCGGCCCTCGGCGCCCAGCCAGACGGTCGTGCCGGCGCTGCCGTCTTCATCGCCATCGTGGCCCTTCGCCGTGGCGCGGCGTAGCGGCACTGGCGTGCCCGCCACTCCCGCAACGAAGACGGCGCTGCCGATCCGATAACGCTGCCCGCCGATATAGGCTTCGACGCCATGCCCCGCCAGCTCGAACGGCTCGCAGGCGATGGGCCCAGCGCCAGCGCCTGCAATGGCCCCCTGCGCCTCGGCGGCTGCGACGATCGCGCGAGCCAGCGGGTGGGCGCTGAAGCCCTCCAGCGCCGCAGCGATGTGCAGGCATTCGCTGGCGGACGCGCCGCCCAGGGGCGCGATGCGCTGCACGACGGGCCGGCCTTCGGTCAGCGTGCCCGTCTTGTCAAAAACGATATGGGTCGCGCGGTGCAGGGTTTCCAGCACGTGGGGGCGCACGATCAGCACGCCTTTGCCCAGCAGGCGATCGGTGGCGGCAGCCAGTGCGGACGGCGTAGCCAGCGACAGCGCGCAGGGGCAGGAAACGACCAGCACCGCAATCGCCACCGGCCCCGCGCGCACGGCGTCGTGCCACCACCAGAACGCGAAGCTTGCAGCCGCGAACAACAGCAAGCCGGCGACGAACCAGGACGCGGCGCTGTCCGCCCACTGCGCAATCTGCGGCTTGGAGCCGCCCGCCTGTTCGACCAGCTTGAGCAGGCCGGACAAGGTGCTGTCGCGCGCCGGTCGGGCGACCCGCAGCACGACGGCGTTACCGGCATTGACCGCGCCGCCCGGCACTTCGTCGCCAATGCGGCGTGCTTGCGGAGCACTCTCGCCGGTGAGCAGCGACAGGTCGACCGAGGTCGCGCCGTCTTCGATCACGCAGTCGGCAGGAATCGCTTCGCCGGCCTTGACCAGCACCCTATCGCCAGCTTGCAGAGCGGAGGCCGGAACGACGTCGCAATCACGCGACTGCGGCCAGCCGCGCAGGCGCGATGCGGATTCTGGCAAGCCATGCTGCATGCGTTCCAGCGCGCTTGCGGCCTTGCGCCGCGCCAGCAGTTCCAGGTAGCGGCTGCACAGCAGCAGGAAGATGAACATCGTGACCGAGTCGTAATAGACTTCGCCCGCGCCACGGAAGGTGGACGCCGCGCTGCCGATAAATGCGGCCAGGATGCCCAGCGCCACCGGCACGTCCATGCCCAGGACCCGTGCGCGCAGGCTGGACCAGGCGCCGCGCAGGAAGGGCAGCGCGGAATACGCGACAGCGGGCAGCGTGAGGAACAGGCTGGCCCAGCGCAGCAGGCTTGCCATCTCGCTATCGAGCGTGCCGTCGCCCGCCGCCATGTATTCCGGCGCCACGTACATCATTACCTGCATCATCGACAGGCCGGCGACGAACAGTTGCCGGCCCAGCGTGCGGCTGGCTTTCTGCAATTGCGCGCCGTGGCGGGCGGCATCGTAGGGCCAGGCGGTGTAGCCGATGCTGCGCACTGCCTGCAGGATGCCGGCGGCCGTGGTCTTGTCCTTGTGCCAGCGCACGAACAGGCGCTCGGTCGCGACATTCAGGCTGGCTTGCTCCACGCCGTCCAGCTGGCGCAGGCGGTGTTCGATCAGCCACACGCAGGCGGCGCAGCGGATGCCTTCCACCAGCAGCGTCGCTTCGCAGGCATCGCCGTCGGCCACGATGCGCGGGTCGTCGTTGAACAGTTTCAGCTCGGGCGGCACCTCGGCCTGGCCGGCGCTGGCGGCAAACCCTGTGCGCTCGTGGTAGTAGCTCGTCTGGCCGATATCGACGATGGTTTGCGCAACGGCCGCGCAGCCGGGGCAGCACATGGCGCGCTCGGCGCCGTCGATCGTGACGCGCCAGTTCGCGTCCGGCGCGATGGGCAGGCCGCAGTGGAAGCATTCGGTGGCGGCCGGCGCCGCCATATTCATTCTCGTACCGTCAGGCATAGGGCATCGATCCATCCGTGTTGCATGCCGCCTGCGGCGCGCGCAATGCCGAGCAGGCCGAAGCCCAGCACCAGCAGCCCGCACAGCATGCGCACTGCGCGGCGCTGCATGGCCGCGCGCAGTTTCGCGCCGAGCAGGCCCATGGCCAGCAGCATGGGCAGCGTGCCCAGGCCGAAGGCGGCCATCACGGCCGCGCCTTGCAGCGCCGAGCCGCTCAGCAGGGCTGTCAGCAGGACGCTGTAGACCATGCCGCAGGGGACCCAGCCCCAGACGGCGCCCAGTGCGAGCGCTTTCGCTGGCGTGTCCATCGGCACCACGGCGCGCATGACGGGACGCAGCGTGCGCTGCATGCCTTGCCACAGCGCGCCGCCGGCGGCTTCGACGCGCGCCAGGCCGCGCCAGGCGTCCATCAGGTAGAGGCCGAGGGCGGCCAGCATGAGATTCATCAGCCAATAGCCGGCGCTTTGCCATTGCGCGACGCGCGCGAGGTCGGCGGCGCTGCCCGCCAGTCCGCCGGCGATGGCGCCCGCCAGAGCGTAGCTGCCGATCCGTCCGGCGTTGTAGCCCAGCACCAGCGGCAAGGAGCGCGCGGTCGCTGCGCCGGACGCGATCGGAATCACGCGCTGCGCAGGGAGGGAGCTGAAGGCGCTGACGATCCCGCCGCACATGCCCGCGCAATGCACGCTGCCCGCGAGCCCGACGACGAAGACCGGCAACAGGTTCATATCGTCCTGGAGAAGC
>DASWYX010000412.1:0-3981 GCA_036404755.1 Pseudoduganella sp. | reverse complement strand
TGATTCCGATCGGACGCCTTGGCAGCGCGGAAGAAATCGCCGGCGCCGTGCTCTTCCTGGCCAGTGATGCGTCCAGCTATATGCTCGGTTCCGAGTTGGTGGTGGACGGCGGCTTCGGTCAGCTCTGAGCCGCAGCTTCTGAAATCAGCCAGTCGCGGAAAGCCTTGATTTTCGGGAGGCTTTCACATTCGGTGCGATAGACGACGTAGTAGCCCAGGTTTAGGGCGCTGCATTGCTCACCGAACGGCCTGACCAGGCGGCCGGCGGCAAGGTCGTCGCGCGCCATGACGCTGCGCGCCAGCGCGACGCCTTGTCCATCCATCGCGGCCTGCAGCACGGACGCGGAATTATTGATGCGCAGGCCATTGTCGGCCTGGATGCCTGAGTAACCGAATTCGTTCAGCCAGTGGCGCCAGCCGGGAAAGTCGGAGATCGCAGTCACGTCATGCAGCAGGGTGGCGCGTGACAGCGCCTCGATCGAGAGCTTGCCATCGACCAGCAGCGGAAAGTCCGGCGAGCATACGGGGAAGAGCGTCTCCTTCATCAGGTGCACGGCGGTCAGTCCGGCCCACTTGCCGGCGCCATAGCGCACGCCGACGTCAATCTGTTCGGCGACGAAATCGACGGTGCGCCAGTTGGTGTTCAGGAAGACGTTGAGGTTCGGGTTGGCGTGCTGGAAGCGGTCAAGCCGCGGCAACAGCCACTTGGTGGCGAAGGCTGGGCTGACGGTAACGCTCAATTGGGCGTGCGCAGTTTCATCCTTCAGGCGCGCAAGACCGATGCTCAGCTTTGCGAAGCCTTCCTGGATGTCGGGCAGCGCAGCGCGCGCTGCATCAGTGAGGATCAGGCGCGACGAGCCGCTGCCGAGGCGGTCGAACAGGGCGATGCCCAGCCACGACTCAAGGCTGCGCACCTGCTGCCCTCCCGCTGCGGCGGTGACGTTCAGCTCTGCGGCAGCAGCGGCAAAACTCTGGTGCCTTGCGGCGGCTTCGAACGCTTTCAGGGCGTTCAGGTAAGCAGGGGTGGTCATCTTTGCACTACTAATAGTCAACAACTCATATTCTCCCACTACCATGAAAAAGTTTCTGAACAAAGTTGCGATTATTACGGGCGGCAGTTCCGGCATCGGCAAGGAGGTGGCCCAGCGCCTGGCGGAAGCGGGCGCACAAGTCGTGATTGGTGGCCGTGATGCGGCCAGGCTTGAGCAGGCGGCCAACGATATCGATCCGAGCGGCGAACGTGTGCGCATCCTGGCGGGCGATATCGCCCTGCCCTCCACCGCGCAGGCGCTCGTAGACCTTGCGGTGCGCGAGTTCTGCGGCGTCGATATCCTGTTCAATAACGCGGGCGTGTTCCGCCCCAAGCCGTTCCTCGAAGTGGATGTCCAGGAATACGACTGGTTCCTGGACACGATCCTGAAGGGAAAATTCTTCATGGCGCAGGCAGCTGCGAAGGCGATGCAGAAGCGCGGCGGCGGCGTGATCGTGCAGACCGGATCGTTCTGGGCCAACCAGGCCGTCGGCGCAACGCCTGCCGCGGCCTATTCGGCCGCCAACGCCGGCGTGCATGCGCTCACGCGCAACCTGGCCATCGAACTGGCGCCGTCGAAGATCCGCATCAACACGGTGGCGCCGGCCGTGGTGGAGACGCCGATCTTCGGCACCTTCATGGATCCGGCGCACGTGAAGAATGTGCTGCCCACCTTTAACGCCTTCCATCCGCTGGGACGCAACGGGCAGCCTTCCGATATCGCGGACGCGGTGCTTTTCCTCGCTTCGGACGAGGCTTCCTGGATTACCGGCGCCGTGCTGCCCGTCGATGGCGGCGCGTCGGCCGGCCACAACTGATTGGAGAAATCATGAATACCATGCGTTTGATGGCTGCCACAGCGGCCCTGCTGGCAGCAAGCGCCGCAGCTTGCGCTGCGCCTACGGCGAAGGAAATCCGCGGCGCTTCAACTTATGTGGAAATCGACAACGAACCGCCGCCGAGGCTTTTCGTGGATCAGCCGCTTCCGGAGGGACTGGCAATCGGCATCGTATGGATCCAATACCGGGTTGAGAACATGCGCATCGTGCCGGTGTTCGGTGCGGGCGCCACTAAGGTGTCGCCGCGTGTCGGCCATCTGCACATCACGGTCGACAACCTGCCCTGGTGGTGGGCCGATGCGAGCGACAACAATACAATCGATATTGCCGGCCTGCCGGCGGGCGAGCACACGGTGCGGATTGAGCTGGTCAACCCGAACCACAAGATCTACGAGACCAGGGTCGTGAAGTTCAATCTGCCCGTGGCCGTGCAGCACGAGTTCCACCACGCCGCCGCGCACCACTAGAACCGCTGCACGCCCCGGCGCCGGATCTGCGAGGACATCACGATCGATGTCCTCGTTTCCCCATACTTGTTCAGGCTCGCGAGGATCTGCTCCAGGTCGGCCATATTCCTGGCCACCACCGTGAACAGGCAGGAATCCGCGCCCGTGACGTGCAGGCATTCCAGCACCTGCGGCATGGCGCGCAATACGTCGATGAATTTGTGCTTGTATGGATGCTGGGTGGTGATCGCCACCACGGCCTTGATGATGTAGCCGAGGGCTTCGGGATCGATGTCCGCGTGGTAGCCGCGGATAATGCCTGCCTCCTCCATCTTCCTGATGCGCTCCGCCGTCGCGGGCACCGACAGGCCTGCGGCTTCGGCCAGCGCCTTCAGCGGCGCCCGCGCGTCTTCCTGCAGTGCGGTCAGGATGCGCCAGGACTTATCATCTAATGCGCTCATATGCCGGATATCCTTAAATTCTAAGGCGAAGACCTTATTTTGCCTGAATAATCGCATTCTGCGCAGCGGGGCGGCTGGCTATACTTTTCGGCATGGATACCTTGCCTCTCTTCTTCAAGTCGGCGCTGATCGGTCTTTCGGTCGCGGCGCCCGTCGGGCCGATCGGCCTGCTCTGCATCCAGCGCACGCTGGATCACGGACCGCGCGTCGGTCTCGCCACAGGCCTTGGCGCCGCCGTGGCGGACGCGCTGTATGGCGCCATCGGAGCCTTCGGCGTAACGGCCGTTATCACGCTGCTGACGGGCGCACGGGCGCAGCTCACCGTGGGCGGCGCAATCTTCCTGTTGTGGCTTGCGTGGCGCACCTGGCGCGAGAACCAGCCACAGGAAGCCGCCGTCGTCAAAGGCGACGTGAAAGGCTGGCATGCCTTCGGTGGCACCTTCCTGCTGACCGTCTCCAACCCCGCCACCATTCTCTCCTTCATTGCGGTGTTCTCGGCGCTGGCGGGCGGCATGTCGACGGCGTCACCGGCGTGGATGATTGCAGGCGTGTTCGCCGGTTCTGCGGCGTGGTGGCTGCTGCTGGTCGGCATGGTGGGACGCTTGCGCGTCCGCCTGCAGCCGCAGCACCTGCGCTGGCTGCGCCGCGGCTCGGCCCTGCTGCTTGCAGGCTTCGCCTTCTATCAGTTGGCCTGATCGACAAAAGCCTGGATCGCGTCGATGGTCGGCTCGGTCGCCTCTTCCATCAGCCAGTGGCCAGCGTCCGGAATCACCAGCTCCGTGACATTGGCCGCTGCGGCACGCATCACCAGCGCCTCATTAGCGCCAAAGGATTTGGCCCCGCCAATGGCAAGCACCGGCATGGCAAGCTTGCCAGCAGCGACGGCCTTCTGGTTGTCCTCCGCGTCCTTCGGAATGCTGTGGAACTGGGCGAAGGCCGAGCGCATGGCGCCGGGGCGGGCGTAGAGTCTTGCGTAATGGACCCGCGTGGCTTCATCGACTTTCTTCGGATCGCCGGCAAACTCGTTCCAGAACCGGTCCAGATAGATGCGTTCGCGGCCCGCCACCAAGCGTTCCATATCTGGCCCGCCGAAGTTGAAGTGCCACAGCAGGGGGTTGCGCACGATCTGGTCCCAGGGGCCGACGCCCGGCACCGGCGCATCCATCACGACCAGCCGCTCCGTTTTGTCGGGATAGCGCGCCGCAT
>DASWYX010000411.1:0-9981 GCA_036404755.1 Pseudoduganella sp. | reverse complement strand
CCTGCTTGCGCAACTGGATGACGGGATCGATGGCACCTGAAATCCAGCCGCGGTAAGCCTCCTCGATGCCGGCCAGGCGCTTTTGCTGTGCGGGATTGTCGGCAGTGAGTTTGCGCAGCTTGCCCAGGTGCTCGATAACGTCGGCCTGTCCCTTGGTATAAGGGTCCAGCCACGCATCCTTGCCGGTGAGCGCGAAACCGCGTTCGCCGGTTTCCACGTTGATCAGGCCTTCCAGCACCTGGTGCGATTCGGACAGCACTTCGTAAGTGTGCACATTCCATTCGTTGGCGCTCGCCGTGCGCCTGCCGTTGATGAAGGATACCGAAGCGAGTATCACAAGCATTGCGACAACCGCGCCGAAGCCAAAGCGCAAACGGGTTCCAATGCTGAAGTCGGACAAGCGCGCCATGACTATTCCTCCGAGGAATTCAGACTACGGGATCATAGACCGTGGCCGGCGCGCTGCAAAGAACTGAGTTTTTTTGAAAGTGACCGTGCGGCCCGCCATTGCAGCGTCGGCATGGCGGGCCGCGCGGCGCGCTTAGTGGCCGGCGATCTGGCCGCCGTCAACGTGCAGGGTTTCGCCCGTCACGAAAGGCGCATTCTCGAGGTAGATCACGGCTTGTGCGATGTCGCTCATCTCGCCCATATGGCCCAACGGATGCAGGGCGCCCAGGGCGGCGTGGGTTTCCGGAGCATGCATCGGGGTCTTGATGATGCCTGGGGCGACAGCGTTCACGCGGATGCCGCGCTTCGCATATTCGATCGCCAGCGAGCGGGTGGCGGCGCTGATGCCGCCCTTGGTCAGGGAGGCCAGCACGGAAGGCACGCCGTCGATAGCATGGTCGACCAGCGTCGTGGTGATGCTGACGACGTGGCCGCTCTTCGCTTTCTCCATTTCGGCAATCGCCAGCTGGGTGATGTGGAAGAAGCCATTCAGGTTGGTGCTGGTGATCGCGTCATAGTCTTCCTGCGTATAAGCAGTGAAAGGCTTGGCGATGAAGATGCCGGCATTGTTGACCAGGGCGTCGACGCGGCCGAAGCGGGCAACGGCTTCGTTCACCACGCGCTGCGCGGTTTCGCGTTTGCCGATATCGCCGGCCACGGTGATCACGTTCGGATCGTCGGATGGCTGGATAGTGCGGGAGGTGGCGATTACGCGGTAGCCCTGTTCGCGGTAGGCCTTGACGATTGCTGCGCCGAGGCCTTGCGATGCACCGGTAACGATTGCGACTTTTTGGGAAGAGCTCATTTTGTACTCCATAAGATTGGTTGCGATGGGTCCACTGTAGGCTTTCCCTCTGCACGTTTGAAGAGACGCGGCGGATCAAGACTTTTGCGTGCGAGTTACAAATGGCGCGTCATGAAGCCGTAATAGTTACTCACTACGCTGCCTGTCGTTGTGTTTTCCAACACCTTAATCGATAGGCAATCCTCATGAAAAAGAAGATCAGCGCGGCCGCCGTGGCATCCGTGTTCGCGTACATCCCCGTGCTGGTGCACGCCCAATCCGACAGCGCTGCGGACAGCGAAGCCGCCGCTGCCGCTGCCGGCCCGGTGGCAACGGTGGAAATTGCCACGCACAAGACCCGTTCCGCCGTGGCCATGAGCAGGAGCGATATGCAGAAGATCCTGCCGGGCATTAACCCGCTGAAGGCGCTGCAAACCCTGCCTGGCGTGAGCTTCCAGACCGCCGACTCGTGGGGCAATAATGAGCAGAACCTGTCCCTGTTCGTGCACGGCTTCAATGGCCAGCAACTGGGCTACACGCTGGATGGCGTGCCGCTGGGCGACCAGCAGTACGGCAACTACAACGGCCTGTCGCCGCAGCGCGCGGTGACGAGCGAGAACGTGTCCAGCGTGATCCTCTCCACCGGCGCGGGCGACCTGTCCACCGCGTCCACCAGCAACCTCGGTGGCACCATCGAGACCTTCACCAGCGACCCGCTCAGCCAGCGCAACTTCGCGGCGCAGCAGACGCTGGGCAGCTACAAGACCTCGCGCACCTTCCTGCGCTATGACACGGGCGACCTCGGTGGCGGCAACAGCGCTTACGTCTCGGCCATGCACCATGAGCAGCGTGCCTGGGACTTCCGCGGCCGCCAGGGCGGCGACCAGTTCAATGCGAAGTGGGTGCATCAGGGCGACAGCGGCAGGCTGACCTTCTACTACAACTACAACGACAAGATCGAGCCGAACGAGGATGCGATCGTGCACGTAGCAGGGGAGAAGAGCACGCCGTACACCCGTCCCTTCATCTATCCCGACTTCCAGGCCGCGCTGTCCTACCTCTCGCCCACCGGCGCCACGCCGGCCGCCGACGGCAACAATTACCGCAACTACTACAGCGACGCGCAGCGTACCGACCACCTGGCATACCTGAAGTACGACTGGAATATCGACGATACGACCACCTGGAGCAACCAGGTCTACTATCACAACGACCAAGGCGTGGGCGTGGTGGCCGGTCCGATCGGCGTGGCCGGCCTGCCGGCGCTGTTTGCCGTGTATTACCCGAACCAGGACCTGAAGAAAGTGTTCGGCAACTCCGGCTATGCGACCCGCACCACCGAATACAAGATCAACCGCGGCGGCCTCCTGTCCACGCTGCGCAAGGAAATCGGCGACCATCAGCTGCAGGGCGGCATATGGTTCGAGAAGAACGAATCCTCCGCTTACCGCCGCTGGTATGCGCTGGACGTGAACAATCCGTCCACGCCTTACCAGCGTCCGGCCAATCCGCTGATCACGCAGTACGGCAGCGAGATCGAGAACAAGGTCGTGCAGCTGCACCTGCAGGATGAATGGCGCGTGCGTCCCGACCTGGTGCTGCAGGCCGGCTTCAAGTCCAGCCTGCAGTTCGCCAGCGGCGATTTCCCGGTACAGCCGAAGAAGGGCGCCATCTCGGGCGGTTCCGCAGCGCTGCCGGTGGGCGACATCGATACGAAGAAGTGGTTCCTGCCGCAGCTGGGCGGCCGCTGGGATATCACCAATCGCGACCAGGCCTTCTTCAACGTGCAGAAGAATATGCGCCAGTTCGTGACCTATGGCGGTGGCGGCACGTCGCCATGGAGCCTGTCCAACCAGGGCGCTTTCGACCTGTTCAAGGACACGGCCAAGCCCGAAACCTCGGTGACCTACGAGGCGGGCCTGCGCACCAGCCGCCAGCTGGACTGGGGCATGGCGACGGGCTTCGACGGCCAGGTCAACCTGTACCGCGTGGACTTCCGCGACCGTCTGCTGCAGATCAGCCCAACGCCGGTGATCACGTCCATCATCGGTGGCAACCTGGCGGTGCTGTCCAACGTGGGCAACGTGAAGACCAATGGCATCGACCTCTCGGGCACGCTGCACTTCGGCCGCACCTTCTCGTTCTACGACGCGATTTCCTACAACCGTTCCGAGTACCAAGACGACTACGCCAACGGCACTTCGATCGTGCGCACCGCCGGCAAGTCCGTGCCGGGCAGCCCGGAATGGATGAACAAGTTCGTCGCCACGCTGAACGTGGCCGACACGGAATTCCAGCTGATCGGCGATTATGTCGGCAAGCGCTACGCTACCTATACCAATGACCTCAAGGTGTCGAGCTACTTCCTGATGGGCCTTGGCGTGTCCGGCAAGCTGCCCTTCCTGGACGGCGGCTGGATCAAAAACGCGCGCTATCGTGTTAATGTAAGCAACCTGGCGGACCGCAAGGGCGACCTGCAAGTGGTCGCGGGCGCCGCCAGCGGCACCTACAACACTTATCCGATTGCGCCACGCCAGGGCTTCGTTACCCTTTCGGCGGACTTCTGATGAAAGACATTCACCGTTACCTGTCGCGCCGCCGCTTTGTCGGCGGCCTGGCTGCCACGGCGGGCGCGCTGGCGCTCGCGCCGTCGGCGCTGCTTGCCGCTGCGGGGCAGGGCGTCCGTCCGCTGGTGTTCGGCCACCGCGGC
The DNA here is from genome assembly GCA_036404755.1 of Pseudoduganella sp. GTDB lineage: Bacteria > Pseudomonadota > Gammaproteobacteria > Burkholderiales > Burkholderiaceae_D > Rugamonas. Next base: position 6,040 of record DASWYX010000411.1, on the reverse strand, counting down.
GCCAGTGCGCTGCGTCCCGAGCACACGCTGGCGTCCTACGCCCGCGCCATTGCGGACGGCGCCGACTATATCGAACCGGACCTGGTCTGCACCAGGGACGGCGTGCTGGTTGTGCGCCACGAGGCCAACCTCAGCGAAACGACCGATGTCGCTCAGCGTCCCGAATTCGCCGGCCGCCGCACACGCAAGGCGCCGGATGGCGAAGCGCACGAAGGCTGGTTCGTGGACGACTTCACGCTGGCCGAGCTGAAGACGCTGCGCGCCATCGAGCGCCTGCCGCAGGACCGTCCCGGCAGTGCCGCCTACGATGGCATGTTCCAGGTGCTGACTTTTGAAGAGATCATCGACTTCGTGGCCGCGCAATCGGCCACGGTTGGCCGCATGATCGGCCTGATTCCGGAGCTGAAAAGTTCGACGTACTTCGCCAGCGTCGGCCTGGCGCTGGAGGACCGCTTCATCGCCACGCTGGCGGCGCATGAATACACGCGGCGCGCGCCGGTGGAAATCCAGTCCTTCGAAATCGCCAACCTGAAGTACGTACGGGAAAAGCTGGGCAAGCGCGCCAATGTGCGCCTGATGCAGCTCGTGGGCGTTGGCGACGTTCGTCCGCGCGACGTGGTGGCGGCCGGCGGCAGCCTGACCTTCGGCCAGATGTGCACCCCGGCCGGCCTGCGCGACATCGCAAAGTATGCCGACGTGGTGGCGCCGCCCACGCGCGGCGTGATTCCGCTGCAGAAGGACGGCCGCCTGGCCGAGCCTTTGCCCATCGTGGCCGATGCCCACGCGGCCGGCCTGCGCCTGGAAACCTGGACCTTCCGACCCGAGAACCGCTTCCTTGCGGCAGACTTCCGCGACGGCCGCGGCGAGCACGCGCGCAATGAAGCGGGATCGATCGCCGAAATCCGCCGCTACCTCGCCACCGGCATCGACGGATTCTTCACCGACGATCCGGCGCTGGGCGTTGCCGCCGTGGCCGCTGCCGGAACCTGATGGGTCAGCGCGCGCTCGGGATACAGCGCGCGCTCGGCGGCTGACGTGTCGAAGGTGCACGACCACTTCGCAATCACTACGGTCGCCACGCTGTTGCCGATGGTGTTGCAGGTGGCAATCGCCATCGACATGAAGCGGTAGACGCCGAAGATCAAAGCCAGCCCTTCGATTGGCAGGATGCCGGTGGACGTAACCGTGGCCGCGAACACCACGAAAGAACCGCCGGAGACCGTTGCCGCGCCCTTGGACGTCAACAGCATCAGCAGCAGGATGCCGATCTGCTGGTCCAGCGAGATGGGCACGCCCCAGGCGTGGGCGATGAACATTACGCCCATGGACATGAAGATCGACGTGCCATCCAGGTTAAAGGCATAGCCGGTCGGCAGCACCAGGCCTACGGTCTGCTTGGCGCAACCGAGCCGCTCCAGCTTCACCAGCAGGCGAGGCAGGGCGCTTTCGGAGGATGCCGTGCCGATGACGATGAAGATTTCGTCCTTGATGTACTTAAGGAAGCGCCACAGGCTGAAGCCCGCTAGGCGCGCGATCAGTCCAAGCACCGCGAAAATGAACACGGCTACCACCGCATAGAAGCTCAGCACCAGCTGGGTCAGCGCGATCAGCACGGCCGCGCCGCTGCTGCCGACCGAGAAGGCGACGGCGCCAAAAGTGCCGATGGGAGCCAGCTTCATGACCAGGTTGATGAAGGAGAACAGCACTTCAGAGACCTGGTCCAGGCCCGCGTTGACGGCGGTGCGACGCTGCTCGGGGATGGCGAGGATGCCGACGCCGACCATCACGGCCAGCACCACCACTTGCAGTAGCTCGCCCTTGGTGAAAGCGCCGATGAAATTGTCCGGCACGATATGCGCCATGAACTCCAGGAAGCCTTGCGGCGCCGCCTTGGCCGCTGCGGCGGGGAGGGTGGCGCTGCCGGCCGTTGCGGCCATGCCCTTGCCTGTTTCGAGCAGGTTGCCCGCGGCCAGGCCGAGGATGAGAGCGAAGGTGGACACCACTTCGAAGTAGACGATGGCGCGCCAGCCGACGCGGCCCGCGCTCTTCACATCGCCGGCCGAAGCAATGCCGTGCACGATGGTCAGGAAGACCAGCGGCGCCACGCCGCACTTGATCAGCGACAGGAACATATCGCCCAGCAGTTTCAGTTTCGCGGCAAAGCCCGGGAAGGCGAAGCCGGTCACGATGCCCAGGACCAGTGCCAGCAGCACTTGCATGCCCAGCTTGCGGTACCACGGGAGCTTGTTTTGTACGGTGCTCATTGCTGTCTCCTCCTTATGTTTGCTCAGGCGCCGATCTGCGTCGACTTTTCGATGGCGCGGTCCACCATTTGCGGGGCCAGGCCCAGGTAATTGGCCGGATCGGTCAGGCGGTCGATGGTGGCTCGGTCAAAGTGACGCGTCACTTCCGCCGACGCAGCCAGCGCTTCGGCCAGCGTGCCGCCCTGTTCATTGACCACGCGGCAGGCGTCGTACACCACGTCGTGCGCATTCTGGCGGCCGATATGGGGCGCCATGCCCATCATCACCGCTTCGGCCACGATCAGGCCCTTGCTGATCCCGAGGTTGGACTTCATCTTTTCGTTGTCGACAATCAGGCCGCCCAGTGCGAACTTCGCCTGGTGCAGGGCGCCGGCCGTGAGGATGAAGCTTTCAGGGATGGCGATCCACTCCGCGTGCCATGGGCCGGTGGCACGCTCGAAGTCCTGAACCATGGCGTCCACCATCAGGCCCGCGTGCTGGCGCACTTCCTTGGACGCAGCCAGCATCAGTTCACTGGAGATTGGATTGCGCTTCTGCGGCATGGTGCTGCTGGCGCCGCGACCCTTCACGAATGGCTCATACACTTCGGCGAATTCGGTGGAGGCCATGATCATGATGTCCAGCGCGATCTTACCCAGCGAGCCGGTGACAAGTGCCAGCAGATTGACTGCTTCGGCAAAGCCGTCGCGCGCCACATGCCAGGTGGTGGCCGGGATTTCCAGGCCGAGTTCTTCCGCCAGTGCCTGCTGCACCGCGAATCCTTTGTCGCCGAGCGAGGCGAGGGTTCCCGCCGCACCTGCAAATTCCACGACGGCCACACGAGGACGCAGTTCGGCGATGCGCTGCTGGTGGCGGTCGAACATGGCGAGCCAGATCGCGACCTTGTAGCCGAAGGTCACGGGCAGCGCCTGTTGCAGGTGAGTGCGGCCTGCCATCGGCGTATCGCGATGCTTGAGGGCCAGATCGGCCAGGATCTTGCGCAAGTCGCGGATTTCGCGGCCGATCACATCGAGGGCGTCGCGCACTTGCAGGGCGACAGCGGTATCCATGATGTCCTGCGTGGTCGCACCCCAGTGCACATATCGTCCCGCCTCGCCGCACATCTTCGACAGTTGGTGCACCAGCGGCAGGATGGGGTAGCCGACTACGTCGGTTTCGTGGCGCATATGGTCGAAGTCCAGACGTTCCAGGCGGGACTCCCGGGCGATGGTGTCGGCCGCCTCGGTGGGGATCACGCCAACGCGGGCCTCGGCTTTTGCCAGCGCCACTTCGGTATCGATATAGCGCTGGATCAGGGCCTGGTCGGAAAACAGGGCACGCATTTCGGCGGTGCCGAATGCGTCGCGGAACAGGATGGAATCGACTACGGTGCTGGCGGCAGGAATGAAATTGCTCATCAGAATCTCCTCATGGTTGATATGTTCGGACATATGGTTCAATGTAATATGTCCGAACATATTTTGCAAGGACTCGTTTGAGGTAAAATCCGCCACCATGAAGAATCCTCAAACCAAGCCCCATTTCGCCGAAATCGCGCAGGACCTGACGCAAGCTATTGCCGCCGGCCGGTATCCGGTCGGCTCGGTCTTGCCGGGTGAACTGGAACTTTGTGAGATGTACAACACCAGCCGCCACACCATCCGTGCGGCGCTGCATGAGCTGCAGCAGTTGGGCCTTGTGTCGCGCAAGAAGAATGCTGGAACCCGCGTGGAGTCGGTGGAACCGCGCAACGAATTCCGGCCTTCGCTCGATTCGCTGGAAGACCTGATCCAATTCGGCAGCAGCAATGTGCGCGAAGTGCAGTCTATCGAAATGACCACGCTGGACGCCGACCTGGCCAACGGCCTTGGCGCCACGCGCGGCAGCGACTGGCTGAGGATTTCTAGCCTGCGTGTGGATAGCGGCAAGCAACAGCCGGTCGGCTGGACGGATGTCTACGTGGAGGCGCAGTACGCGGAAATCGCCGAAACCGTGCGCTCCGAGCCGGATGCGCTGATCAGCACCCTGATCGAGCGACGTTTCGGTCGCCGCGTGGCCGAGATCCGCCAGGTCGTGCGCGCCATCGCGATTGCCGCGCCGGCAGCGGACATGCTGCAGGTCCAGCCGGGCATGCCCGGCCTGGAAATCGTGCGCCAATACCTGGACGCGGCGGGCCAGATGTTCGAGGTCTCGGTGACTGTGCATCCGGCCGACCGCTTTGCCGTGGCCATGCGCTTGCAGCGCTCTGCTGCCTGAGCGAAGGCTCGCGGCGTGGAGCGCCCGCTCTTTGCCGTAGGTTTTTATTCTGCCGCGGGCAGGTCAACAGATCGGGACAGCGCGGCCAGTTCGGCTTCGGTAAAGCCCGCGCGGCGGCGGGCTTCCATATTGAAGGGGCCGCGCACGGTGGCCTTGTACTGCACCACCAGCTCGTCGTAAGTGGCGATGGGATCGAGGCTGCGCAGGCGGCACATATGGGCATACCAGCGGTTGCCGATTTCGACGTGGCCGACTTCGTCGCGCAGGATGATGTCCAGGATTTGCGCGGCGTCTTCATCGCCGGCCTGCGCCAGTTTGGCGCGTAGCGGAGGTATGGCGTCCAGCCCCCGTGCTTCGAGCGTGCGCGGCACGAGCGCCATGCGCGCCATCACATCGCCTGTTGTCTTTTCGACCATCTCCCACAGGCTGCCGTGGGCCGAATACGCGCCATATGCGCTGCCCAGCGTCTGCAAATGGGCGGACAGCAGCGAGAAGTGATACGCCTCTTCCTTCGCCACGCGCAGCCAGTCCAGATAGTACTGTTCCGGCATGGCGGGGAAGCGCCATATCGCGTCCAGCGCGAGGTTGACGGCGTTGAACTCGATGTGGGCGAGGGCGTGGATCAGCATCGCGCGGCCTTCGACCGTCGCCATGGAGCGCCGGCCGACGAGGCGCGGCGCCACCAGTTCGGGGCGCGCGGGGCGGCCGGGAATGGCGCCGCTGGCGTGCAACGCGGCTGAGGCATCGGGTGCGCAGTTGCCCTCGGCGCTGGGTGCGGCCATCGCTGCCACGGCGGATACTTTTCTGGCGGGATCGGGCTCAATCAGGCATTGCAGCGCCCAGCTGCGTAATTCCATTTTCGAATCTCAAACAGGCAAAGGGCGCAGTTTAGCAAATCCCCGAGTTGTTAACGGTTTCTGTGGACAAGTCTGTTAACAAGGCGCCTGCGCAAAACCCAAGTGCCTGATTCGTCACGGGAATTCCGCCGTGCTCACGATTTGCGCACCGGCTTGTTGAGGTGGGCAACCAGGAATTCGACGAAAGTGCGGGCGCGCAGCGAGAGGTGCCTTGCGTGAGGGTAGAGCAGGATGAAGGGTCGCGAAGTGCCGCCATGTTCGGGCAGCAGTTCGACCAGGTCGCCGCGCGCGAGGTCCTGCTCAACGATGAAGCGGTAGGTTTGCACGACGCCCGCGCCGGTGCGCGCCAGCGTAACGATGCCCAGCACGTCCTCCGCGCAGCACAAGCCCCCCTCGGTCAGCAGTTCTTCGCGCTCGCCGTTGCGCATGAAGGGCCACGGGATGCGCTTGCCGGTGCTGGGCAGCTCGAACTGGATGCATTCGTGTTGCGCGAGATCGTCCAGCGTCTTCGGGCGGCCGGCGCGCTTCAGGTAGGCGGGCGATGCGACCAGCACCAGTTCCGCATCTTCCAGCTTGCGTGCGACCAGGCTGGAATCGGGCGGCGTGCGGCCGCGGATCGCGAGGTCGAAGCCTTCGTCGGCAAAGTCGATGTTGCGGTTGCTGACGTGGATGTCCAGCGTGACT
>DASWYX010000410.1:0-2424 GCA_036404755.1 Pseudoduganella sp. | reverse complement strand
CGGCGCGGATGGGGTGTTGACGTATTTTGCGCTGGATATTGCGCGCAAGCTGAAGGGTGTGGCGTAAGCCGCGTGTCCGCCGTGCCTCCCGGCCTGCGGCGTGATTACGCGCTGAGGCCCTTCACCAAATGCTTCGGATCGTGCCGGTTCTTGAGAATCTGCGGCACCAGCGACCCGCCGATCATGCCCACGAACGCCGCCAGCAAGCCAGCCAGCTGTCCCGGGAAACGCGTGCCGAGCTCCGACACCTGCGGGAAGAACACAATCCACGTCCCGATGCCCAGCGCCAGTGAAGCGATCGCGCCCTGGGTGGTCGAACGCTTCCAGTACAAGCCCATCACCAGCGGCACGAAGGCGCCCACCAGGGTCACCTGGTAAGCACTCGACACCAGGTCATAAATCGAAGTCCCCTTCATCGCCACCGCATACGCCAGCACCAGCGCGGCAAACACGACGATGGTGGTGCGCATGGCCAGCAGCTGCTGGCGGTCGCCCATGCCCGGACGCAGGTTCTTCAGGATGTTCTCGACAAAGCTGGTCGAAGGCGCCAGCAGCGTCGCCGACGAAGTCGACTTGATGGCGGACAGCAGCGCGCCAAAGAACAGGATCTGCATCACCAGCGGCATCTTGGTCAGCACGAACGTCGGCAGCAGGCGCTGGTAATCGTTCTTGGCCATCTCCATCGCGTTATCGCCCATCACGATCACGGCGCAGGCCACGATGAACATCGGCACGAAAGCGAACAGGATATAGGAAGCGCCGCCGATCATGGCGCCGGTACGCGCCGTCGGCGCATTCTTGGCGGACATCACGCGCTGGAACACGTCCTGCTGTGGGATCGAGCCCAGCATCATGGTCACGCCGGCGCCAATGAAGAAGGCGATGTCGGTGAAGGAAGCCGGCGGCAGGAATTTCCACAGGTTCGAATCCGAGGCCATGGCGACCACTTTGCCGGCGCCGCCCGCCAGGTCGGCCGAGAAGAAGGCGATCACGGAGAGGCCCAGCACCAGCACGATCATCTGGATGAAGTCGGTCCATGCGACAGCCAGGAAGCCGCCCACCACCACATAGATCAGCACGGCCAGCGTGCCCACGATCATGCCCATGGTTTCCGACATGGCGCCATTCGTCAGCACCGAGAACACCAGGCCCAGCGCGGTGATCTGCGCCGCCACCCAGCCGAGATAGGAAATGATGATGGCCACCGAGCAGAACACTTCAATGCCCTTGCCATAGCGCTGGCGGTAAAAGTCGCCGATGGTCAGCAGATTCAGCTTGTACAGGCGGGCCGCGAAGAACATGCCGACGAGGATCAGGCAGGTGCCGGCGCCGAACGGATCTTCCACCAGCGCATTCAGGCCGCCCTGCACGAACTTGGCGGGAATGCCCATCACGGTTTCCGCGCCAAACCAGGTTGCGAAGGTCGTGGTCACGACCATGATCAGCGGCAGGCTGCGGCCGGCCACGGCGAAGTCGGTCGTATTCTTGATCCGCGTTCCTGCCCACACGCCCAGGGCAAGCGTACCCAGCAAATACAGTACGACAAAGGAAATCAGCGTGACGTTCATCTCAGTTCAGTGCTCCGGCCATATGCAAAAATTTTGGGCGATTATAGCGGCAGAACGAGGGCGGAACTACGTCAATTGCAAGAAAAAGATCGCAGTGACAACACTTTTTTCAGCGCAGCTTGCCGTAACCAGGGAAGAACTCCTGCAGCAGGAAAGCCTGCAATTCCGCTTCGTCTTCCTTGCGCGCACTCATCGGCACATTACGGCCGAGGCGATGCGATTCCCAGATGAAGTCGCCCGGTTTTTCCTTGCGGATCATCTCGATCATTTTCTTCACGATTGCCGTTTCGATATCCTTCTCGCCGCCCTGGTCCACGTGGACTTGCTGCGACCACTGGCGCTTGAAGTTCGAACTGAAACCGCGGAACTTGATGTCCGCGCCGTTGAACGTCTTGTCCACGACCTGGAAGATGCCGCCCGTATCGTTGCGCTCGCCGTTCGCATTGCGGCCCTGGGCGCCCATGATATTGGCCATGGCGCGGCCCTTGGCGGCCGCTGCTTCGCTTTCGGCGGCTGACGGCTGGGCTGGCTGCGCATCCGCATTACGGGCGCGGCGGCGCATCTCGATCATGGCCTGCATATCGGTGGCCTCCGGCGGCGGCGGGGTCAGCTTGGCCTGCTCGGGCGGCACGATCTGTTCCTGCGGCTTGATGCGCTCGGTAATCGCGTTCTTGTTCGGGGGCAGATAGGCGCGGGTGGCCTTCGGGGTTTCCGCCTTGGCTGTTTTCGTCGGTTTGGACGGTGTCGGCTTCGGCGTCGGCTTGGGCTTGGACACCGGCAGCGGCGCCACCCACACCATCTCGCCCTCTTTCGCCGGCGGCGTTATCTTGATTTCAGTCTTGGGATGAATGAAATA
>DASWYX010000409.1:0-5401 GCA_036404755.1 Pseudoduganella sp. | reverse complement strand
CAGGACGACAGCGCATGTCGCCAAAGGACGCGACGCAGGACGAGAACGCGGAGCCAGGCTCCGCAGCACTCGACGTCGCCGCGGATGTGCCGCCTGACGCAGGCGACTCCGGCGCCCCGGCCGAAGCCGATGGCGCCGCCTTCGCGCGCCTGTACGGCGAACCGCTGCTACGCCTGCCCAACGACCTCTACATCCCGCCCGACGCGCTGGAAATCTTCCTGGAAGCGTTCGAAGGCCCGCTCGACCTGCTGCTCTACCTGATCCGCAAGCAGAACTTCAACATCCTCGATATCCCGATGGCCCAGGTCACGCTTCAATACCTGAAGTACGTGGACCAGATCCGCCTGTCCAACCTGGAACTGGCGGCCGAATACCTGCTGATGGCCGCCATGCTGATCGAAATCAAGTCACGCATGCTGCTGCCGCAACGCCATCACGATATCGAAGTGGAAGCGGAAGACCCGCGTGCCGAGCTGGTGCGCCGGCTGCTCGAATACGAGCAGATCAAGCTGGCCGCCTACGACCTCGGCACCCTGCCCCAGGTCGGCCGCGATTTCGTCCGCACCCAGATCTTCATCGAGCAAAGCCTCGTGCCGGTCTGGCCGGACGTGAACGTGGACGACTTGCAGGCTGCCTGGCGCGACCTGATGAAGCGCGCCAAACTCAAACAGCACCACAGAATCACGCGCGAGGAACTCTCGGTGCGTGAACACATGACGGCCATCCTGCGCAAGCTGCAGTCCAGCCGTTTCGTCGAGTTTGCCGACCTGTTCGACGCGGAAGCGACCCCGCCCGTCGTCGTGGTGAACTTCGTGGCGATGCTGGAACTGGCCAAGGAAACCCTGATCGAAATCACCCAGGCGGAACCGTTCGCACCGATCTACGTGCGCCTCGCGTATTCGCCCGCATAACAACTCTAACAACCATGAAAATCATTTCCAATATCGAAGAGCTGCGCGACCAGCTGAGCGGCCAACTGCGCACTGCTTTCGTCCCGACCATGGGCAACCTGCACGAGGGCCATCTGTCGCTGATGCGCCTGGCGCGCAAGCATGGCGACCCGGTGGTGGCCTCCATCTTCGTCAACCGCCTGCAGTTCGGCCCGAACGAAGACTTCGACAAATACCCGCGCACCTTCCAGGCCGACGTGGAAAAGCTGGAAAAGGAAGGCGTGTACGTGCTGTTCGCGCCGACCGAGAAAGACCTCTACCCCGAGCCGCAGGAATACCGCGTGCAGCCGCCGGACGGCATCGGCAATATCCTGGAAGGCGAGTTCCGCCCCGGCTTCTTCAATGGCGTATGCACCGTGGTGACCAAGCTGTTCTCCTGCGTGCAGCCGAAGGTGGCCGTGTTCGGCAAGAAGGACTACCAGCAGCTGATGATCGTGCGCGGCATGGCGCACCAGTTCGCGCTGCCGACCCAAATCGTGGCCGCGGAAACCTGGCGCGCGGACGATGGCCTGGCGCTGTCGTCGCGCAATATGTACTTGTCCGCCGAGGAGCGCGCCGAGGCGCCGGCGCTGTACCAGACGCTGAATTTCGTCGCCAATGAAATGCGTTCCGGTCACCTGGATATTTTCCAGCTGGAGCACAAGGCGATGGACGACCTGCGCGCCCGCGGCTGGAAGCCGGACTATATCTCCATCCGCAAGCGCTCCGACCTGCAGCCGCCCAACGCCGGCGACCTGGCACAGGGCGCACCACTAGTGGTGCTCGCCGCCGCCAAGCTGGGCACCACGCGCCTGATCGATAATCTGGAGATTTGACGCACCGAAGGCCGCGCATACACGGCGGATCAATGATCCGCCCTACGCGGCACGGTCGGTCAGGTAGTAACGTTCTGCGTCCACGCCAGCGCCGATAGGTGCGCCTTGTTGACGTCTTCGGGCGTCAGATTAACCGCCGCCGCCAGCGAGCTGACCAGGTTGGAATTGAGCTCGCACGCCTCCGCCAGCGCCAGATAAGGCCCATACTTGCCGCCGCGCGTCAGCAGCGCGCGCACCACTTCCTCGGACAGCTGGATGGTTTCCAGCACTTCCTTCATCGGCAGCCCCAGCAGGCGATCGAGCAGGGAGAACATGCCGGCCACGAAGATATTCTCCGCGTCGGCCCTGCCCAGCGCCTTCTGTCCCAGCAGCTCGGCCAGGCGGCCGCGCACCACGGCCGTTTCCAGCAGCACCGGCGAGAAACCGCTGGTGCTGGCGGTGGCGAGCAGCAGGGTCAGCCAGCGGTACATCGGCTGGTAGCCCAGTAGCTGGATGGCCTGCTTCAACGACTGCACTTCGCGGCCCGCGCCGAAACCGGCCGAATTGATGTAGCGCAGCAGCTTGTACGACAGCGCCGCATCGCGCTTCAGCATGCTTTCCAATTGCGCCACGTCCGCATTCGCCTGCACCATCTGCATCAGCTGCAGGATGATGGTTTGCGACGGGTTCAGGCCCTGCCCTTCCGTGCCCGGGCGCGGCGTCAGGTGCAGCTTGCCGACAAAGGCGTCCAGCCCCAGCAGCGCACAGGCGTCAAAGTCGGCCCAGGTCGTCACCGGCCGCCCCACCATGCGCACATTGGACGTGCGCAGCGCCGCATAAGTGCGCGCCTGCGACGCCACATCGGCGCCCGTGAAGCGCACTTCGACAAAGGAACAGATGGTGCCGAGGCGGCTGCCCACGCGCGCCAGGTCGGCCTCGCGCAGCAGGATGCCCACGCCGCCGGCGCGCAGCGCCTGCACGGCCGACAGGGTATCCGGATTGGCCAGCTCGGAAGTTTTCAGCGACAGCACCGTGTGCTCGGGCGGCATCTCGTACATGGCGTCCGTCGACAGCATGCCCGGCACGGCCTGCAGGAACAGGGTCTTGTCCTTCAGCAGCCAGCCTTTTTCGGCATCGTTGACCTGCCCGGCGACGAAGCCGACCAGGTCTTCCAGGTCTTCCAGCGACGGCTTGTACGCCGGGTCCTGCTGCCAGGTGATTTCATAGCCAACCACGCGCTGCTGGGGGTCCAGCAGCGGCTCGCGTACCAGGAAATGGGTTTGATGCATGGTCAGAAGCCGAGGCTGTCGAGCAGATCGTCTACCTGCCCCTGGTCGGCCACCACGCCTTCCTTCGTGGGGTCAATCTGCGGGCCATTCAGCAGGCCGTTGTCGATTTCCTTCTTCAGTTGTTCGGGAGCGAAGTCGATCAGGGTTTGCACCAGCTGCTGCTCCAGGTTCTGCGCGATGGCCGTGACCTTCTTGATCACCTGGCCCGTCAGGTCCTGGAAATCCTGCGCCATCATGATGTCCATCAGGTGGCCCTTGGTCGCGGCCGTGCTGGCCTGCGCCGCACCCAGCGCGGCGACCGTCTGCGCCGCCAGCGCGCGCCATTCGGCGTCGGACGGCTGCCCGGCCAGCAGCGCTTCCCAGGAAGCGCCCAGCGCTTTGGCATTGCTGGCGATGTCATCCTGCAGCGGGCCGGCTTCGTCGGTGGCGTTCAGCACCTTCTGCGCCGCGTTTTCGCTCAGGCGCGCCACGTAATCGAGCCGGTCGCGTGCGTCGGGGATATCCTCGGCCGCCTTTTCGATCAGCTTATCCAGGCCCAGTGCACGCAGGTTCTCGTGCAGCGCACGGGTCATATGGCCGATGCGTGCCAGGAACTCCTCGTTCTGGACTGCGGTCGCTGCCACCGGCGCGCCGCCTTGTTGCTCACCCATGCTCAAGCTCCGAGTTTCTCGAAGATCTTGTTCAGTTTCTCATCCAGGGTGGCGGCCGTGAATGGCTTCACGACATAGCCGTTGGCGCCTGCCTGCGCAGCCGCGATGATGTTTTCCTTTTTCGCTTCGGCAGTCACCATCAGCACCGGCAGCTTGGCCAGCGCGGGGTCGGCACGGATATTCTGCAGCATGGTCAGGCCATCCATGTTCGGCATGTTCCAGTCGGACACGACGAAGTCGAACTGCTCGGAGCGCAGCTTGGCCAGCGCCATCACGCCGTCTTCCGCCTCGTCCACATTGGCATAACCCAGTTCCTTCAAGAGATTTCGCACGATGCGGCGCATCGTCGAGAAATCGTCAACAACCAAAAATTTCATCTTTGGATCAGCCATGAATTACTCCGTTGTTTCTACCTACGCGGTTATAAATAATGTTGATTTGGTTCAACAATCAAAGGATAGCATTTTCATTGCCCAAAGGCGATAAAACTACCCCTCGACCGTATCAAACGCGCAATGCGCGCGCACCGTGCTGCGCCAGGTGGCCGAGCACCATGCCCGGCAACGCCTGCAGTGCGCCCACCTCGTGCGCGGCGCCCACGGCAATCGCTTCGCGCGGCATGCCGAACACCACGCAGCTGGCTTCATCCTGCGCGAAATTATACGCGCCGGCATTGCGCATCTCCAGCATGCCTGCCGCCCCATCCTTGCCCATGCCGGTCAGGATCACGCCGACCGCGTTCTTGCCCGCGCTCTGGGCCGCCGAGCGGAACAGCACGTCCACCGACGGCCGGTGGCGGTTGACCGGTTCGCCCTGGTCCAGCCGCGTCATGTAGTTGGCGCCCGAACGCGTCAGCGTCAGGTGCGAGTGGCCCGGCGCGATGTAGGCGTGGCCCGGCAGCACCCGCTCATTGCCTTCCGCCTCGCGCACCGAAATCCGGCACAGCGAATCGAGGCGTTTGGCGAAGGAGCGCGTAAACCCTTCCGGCATATGCTGGGCGATCAGGATGCCCGGGCAGTCGGACGGCATCTGCATCAGGAATTCGCGGATGGCTTCGGTGCCGCCGGTCGACGCGCCCACAATAATCAGTTTTTCGGATGACATCAGCGGATTGCGCAATTGTGGCAGTTGCGCGGCCCCCTCGGCGCTCGCTTGCGGCAAGGTGCGCGCCCGGATGCGGGCCTTGGAGGCGGCGCGGATTTTGTCGGAAATCAGCTCGGCATACTCGCGCATGCCGCTCTGGATGGAAATCTTGGGTTTCGTGACGAAATCGACGGCGCCCAGTTCCAGCGCACGCAGCGTGATTTCCGAGCCGCGCTCGGTCAGCGAGGACACCATCACCACCGGCATCGGCCGCAACCGCATCAGCCGCTCCAGGAAGTCGAGGCCATCCATCTTCGGCATTTCGACATCCAGCGTCAGCACGTCCGGGTTGGTCTGCTTGATCAGTTCGCGCGCCACCAGGGGATCGGGCGCCACGCCGACCACTTCCATGTCCGGCTGCGACTTGATGATTTCGCTCATGACGCTGCGAATGAGCGCAGAGTCGTCCACGATCAGGACTTTGATCTTGTTCATGCTTTCTTACTTTCGTTCTAGAACAGTTCGACTTCGCCCCCGACCGGCTGCACCTTGAGCCGGCTGGCGTATTCGATTTCGCGTTTGGCCAGCGTATCGTTATGGGTCTGCATCAGCTTCTTGACCAGCACCTTGCCGGT
>DASWYX010000408.1:0-3459 GCA_036404755.1 Pseudoduganella sp. | reverse complement strand
GAACTCGGCCAGCACACGTGCAGCCACCGAAATGTCGCTCGTGACAACGTCGACGCCGGCTGGCTCAGTGAACTTTTTGATAATAGGCAGCAGCGAATACGTCGCCAGCAGCGGCGCTTCGTCAGTGAGCGTGTAGATGATTTTTGAATTCTGTGTTGCCATAATCATTCCCTAGTAGTAATCCAAGGCCTGGTGGTGCCAAGCCAAAAAATGGTCTTCCGGCGGTTCGTTTTTGTCGGTTTTCAGACCCAAGACCCGTATTTTAGATTTTTCATTCTACTTCGCGTAAACATTCCGTTCCCGCCAGTGCAATCGATACCAAAATTGATATCAATTCTGGGGAATTAGTCATTGGTATGATCATTTCTGAGCGCCTAAGATGGTTTCTAGCAATGAGGAGCGCTAGATGAGCCAGCAAAGCCAGCCAACTAAAGAGCTAATTCGACAATATTTGGAGTCCCGTCTTTCGCAGGATTGTCCGCCTCCTTCGATGACCGACATCCGCCGCCAGCTCGGCTGGGGCCTGACGCCCGCCGCGGCGCACGAGGCTGCCCCGCACGAGGAACGCCTCTGAGCTTGCCCTTAAGCAAGCCCGGTCATCCGGGCAAGCATTCCCAGAATTGCCGTGCCATAGGTCACGGCCAGGCCGATCATCCAGCGGTTGGTCTTGCGCTGTTCGGCAAATCCCTTTTCCATCTGCTCCCGCAGAGCGGCGAGCCCACGGTCGGTATGCTCGCGCAATTCGGCAAGACCACGGTCGGTATGCTCGCGCAGCTCGGCCAGGCCGCGGTCGGTGTGCTCGCGGAGCGCATCGATGCTCTCACGCAGCCGCACGAGCTCATCATCAATTCGTTTATACTGTTCGCAATGCTGATTCACAACCGCCTCAAGTTTGGCCACCCGGTCGTCATGTTCCATATGCCCTCCAGCGCCGATGTGCCAACTGTCCCGCATTGCGACGCCGGGCATTTTGAGATTCGACAGTCCCGCCTGGGAAAAGTTCATTCGCGCCTGCTCTGCGGCCTGGCGGCCGCGCTGCTGGCGGTGCCCGCGCTGGCGGCGACCATCGTCCGGCCGGACGATGCCCGGCTCCAGTACACCGGCCGCGTTGATTTCGCCAATCCGCAGGCGCCGGTGCTGTCCTGGCCCGGCACAAGCATCGAAGGCAATTTCACTGGCGACAGCCTGGCGCTGAAGCTGAAGGACCAATTCGGCAAGAACTACTTCAACGTCTTCATCGACGGCGATCTCGCGCATCCGAAAATCGTAAAGGCGGACGAGGGCAGCAAGACGTACGCCGTTGCTAGCGGACTGACCGCCGGCCAGCACCGCTTCCTGATCACAAAGCGTACCGAAGGCGAGGAGGGCGCCACCGTCTTCCAGGGGCTGGAACTGTCCGACAAAGGCAAGCTGCTGGCGCCGCCGCCGCGCAAGCAGCGCCATATTGAATTCTTCGGCGATTCGATCACCAGCGGCATGGGCAACGAAGCGCCGGACAATGGCCCCGACCACCTGCTGAACGAAAAGAACAACTTCATGTCCTACGCGTCCATCACGGCGCGCAATCTCGATGCCGAAGCGCACATCACTTCGCAGAGCGGCATCGGCGTGATGGTCAGCTGGTTCCCGTTCACCATGCCCGACTTCTACGACCAGTTGAATGCCGTCGGCAACAACGATTCGAAGTGGGACTTCAGTAGCTGGACGCCGGACGTGGTGGTCATCAATCTGATGCAAAACGACAAATGGCTGATCGACCGCGAAAAGCGCCTGCAGCCTGTCCCGGACGCCGCCCAGCGCGTGCAAGCCTACAAGGCCTTCGTGCAGAAAATCCGCGCCCTCTATCCGCGCGCCTACATCGTGTGTGCGCTGGGCAGCATGGACGCGTCCAGCGCGGGCTCGAAATGGCCCGGCTATGTGCGCACCGCCGTTGAACAGATCCAGCGCGAACAGGGCGACAAGCGGATCGACACGGTCTTCTTCGACTTCACCGGCTTCCAGGGCCATCCCCGCGTCAAACAGCACGAAGCCAATGCAGCGAAGTTAACTGCCTTCATCAAGGCGAGACTGGGCTGGTAGCGCAAGTGGGCCAACCTCGACCGCGCGTGGCAGCGCACGCATAACCGGGCCAGGCAGCACCGGCAGGCCTGGCCGCGCAGGCCGCTCTCATCGGCTTCCTGCTATTGCGGGTTTGCGGGCGGCGCTGTACCTGCAATACGTAGCCACGCGCGTGCCGCAAGCGACAGATAGCGTCCGCTCCACACGTGCGCCACTTCCCATGGCACCTCCGGCTCGGTCACGCGTACTGCATGCAGCCGCTCGTCGGACAGACGGCGCACAAAGGGCTCCGGCAGCAGCGCCACGCCAATCCCGGCTGACGCCATCTCCACCAGCCAGTCCCACTGCGCGCTTTGCGCCGCAACCCGAGGCTGCACGCCGGCTTGCGCGAATGCGGCGCGCAGCGTCCGGGTAAGGGCGAAGTCCTCATTCAGCATCACCAGCGGCAGATCCTGCAATTGTTTCAGGCGCACCGTGCGCGCATTGGCGCGGAAGGTGCCTTTGACGGCCATTGCCCATACCGGGTAGCGCGCCACCGGAATCGTGGCCAGGTCCAGCGCCGACTCGGCCGGCAGCACGGTCAGGCCCAGGTCCAGTTCATTGGCCGCCACCTGGCGTTCGATGGCGGGACCGGGGGCTTCGACGAGGCGCACGGCGATGTCCGGATGGCGTTCGCGGAAGGCCTTCAGCACCGGCGTAAACAGCACGTTGATCATGGGCGGCATGCCCAGCGTGAGGGTGCCGCGCCGCAAAGCCTGCAGGTCGCGCACCTCCACCATCAGCTGGCGCTGCGTGGCCAGCATTTCCTCGCCGCGCTCGAACACGATGCGGCCGATGTCGGTCAGCACCAGGTTTCGCCCGTCGCGCAGCAGCAGCGGCGCATCCAGCTCATCTTCCAGTTGGCGCACCATCTTGCTGATGGTGGACTGGGTCACGTGCAAGCGTTCCGCCGCTTGCGTAAAGCTGCTCAGGCGGGCGGTTTCGATGAAGTAGCGCAGGGATCTCAGATCCATGAATTATCCGACTGGTGATAGGGAATTTTAGTCATAAAAGGAATATTTTGAGATTCTATACTGGACTCATCACATAAGAAATATGAGGCTTACCATGTATGGAGACCGTATCCGCCACAGCGCGCTGATGGCGAAAATTATGAGCGCGCAGCAAGCCGCGCAACTGATCCAGAACGGCATGACCGTCGGCATGAGCGGATTTACCCGCGCCGGCGACGCCAAGGCCCTGCCGCAGGCGCTTGTCGAGCGGGCACGCAAGGAAGCGCTCAGCTTGACCCTGATCACCGGCGCTTCCCTCGGCAACGACAGCGACGGCCTGATGGCCAACGCCGGCCTGGTGGCACGCCGCCTGCCGTTCCAGGCCGATGCCGCGCTGCGCCGCAAGATC
>DASWYX010000407.1:0-7645 GCA_036404755.1 Pseudoduganella sp. | reverse complement strand
GCGCCGGTGAAGCAGGCGCGCGGGCGGAAGCCTTAAAACGCAAAACCGGGTCAGACCCAAGGGTCAGACCCTGGCCATCGGCCGCCGCGTATCGGGGTCAGACCCTCGGGTCTGACCCAGGTGTTCGGTTTTAGTGTTGTTGTTTTTATTTTCAATATTGCCAAAAAGCATGGATAATCATGCTGCCCGGCAACACGGGCTCGTCCGATATTGAGAGAAAGACAACAAGATGAATACGAAGTCCCTGCTTCTGGTGCCAGTGCTGGCGCTGCTGGCCGCCTGTGGCGGCGGTGGTGGCGGCGACAGCTCGAGCACGCCAACCCCGCCGGCCACGCCGCCGGCCACCACCAACCCGACGCCGCCAGCCATCACCCTGCAGTCGATCGCGCTGGCGCCGGCCAGCACCACGCTGCCGGTAGGGTCGACCGTGCAACTGGTCGCTACCGGCACCTATTCCGACGGCAAATCGAGCGTCATCAAGGACACCATCACCTGGGCCGTCAAAGGCAGCAATGCGGGCGTCTCCGCCAGCGGCCTGGTTACCGCCAAGGCGGTGGGCACTGAAACCGTGACCGCCACCGTCGGCGCCGTTGTCGGCAGCGCCGCCATCAATGTCACCGCGCCGTGGGCGGAAGTGGCCGCGGGCGGCAACCAGACCGTGGCGCTGAAGAAGGAAGGCAGCCTGTGGGCCTGGGGCCAGAACGGCTGGGGCCAGCTGGGGGATGGCAGCACCACCAACCAGAACAAGCCAGTGATCGTCAGCGGCGGCGTGCTGACGTGGAAGCAGATGGCTGTGGGCGAATTCCACACGCTGGCCGTGCGCAGCGACGGCACGCTGTGGGCCTGGGGCTTCAACCAGAACGGCCAGCTGGGCCTGAACAGCATCCAGGACAAAGCGGTGCCGACCCAGGTGGGCACGGCGAAAGACTGGGTCATGGTTGCCGCCGGCAAGGCGCATTCGCTGGCGATCAACAAGGGCGGCGTGCTGTACGCCTGGGGCCGTAACTTCAACGGCCAGCTGGGCGACGGCACCAAGGTCGACAAGCTGGTGCCAACCAAGATCGGCACCTTCACCAACTGGAAGACGGTCTCGGCCGGCGAGGTGCACACGGTTGCCATCCGCGCCGACGGCGGACAGTACGCCTGGGGCGGCAATGAAGACGGCGAAGTGGGGGACGGCACCAATGTGGACGTCACCGCGCCGGTCCCGATCGGCGTCCCCACGACCTGGGTCGCCGCCGCTGCCGGTGGCGCGCACACGCTGGCCGTGCGCGCCGACGGCGCCCTGTTCGCCTGGGGCGCCAACGGTTCGCGCCAGCTGGGCGACGGGGCGACGGCCGACCAGAACCGGCCGATCCAGATCGGCACCGAAACCAACTGGGCCAACCTGGCTGCCGGCAGCAAGCATTCGCTGGCGGTGAAGGCCAATGGCACGCTGTGGGCCTGGGGTTCGAATACCGACGGCCAGCTTGGCACCGGCACCGTCACCGACAAGCCATCGCCGACCCAGGTTGGCAGCGGCGCCACCTGGCGCTCCGTGGCGGCCGGCTTCAAGCACTCCTTCGGCACCCAGACCGACGGCACGCTGTGGGGCTGGGGCCGCGGCAACGAAGGCCAGCAGGGTAATGCCGCCCTGGGCATCGTGCTGCAACCGACGCAGTTGTAAAACGTTCTGCGGCGGGCCCTTTGCGGGTCCGCCAGTCAAGCTGTCGTGCCATGCGGCAGGAAAGCCACAAAAGGCGCGACAGCTCCGCCGAAGCGGATACAATCGGCTCCAGAGCCCCCTAACTTTGGATCCGGACAATTCCGTGCCCTCAACCCTGGTTGCCCGCTGCCTCGTTTGCCTGTCTCTGCTGCTGCCACTGCTCGCCGCGGCCCAGGAAAAGGTCATCCTCCAGCTCAAGCACACGCACCAGTTCCAGTTCGCCGGCTACTATGCCGCGCTGGAAAAAGGCTATTACCGCGATGCGGGCCTGGACGTGCAAATCCGCGAAGGCACGGACGGCAATGAGCCCGAGCGTGCCGTGCTGGCCGGTCGCGCCCAATATGGCGTGGGCAACAGCAGCCTGCTGCTGGCGCGCCTGTCCGGCAAGCCGCTGGTGGTGCTGGGGGTCGTGTTCCAGCACTCGCCCTATGCGCTGGCCATGCGCCAGAATGGCCCTTCGCCCGACATTCGCAGCATCATCGGCAAGCGCGTCATGATTGGCTCCCTGACCGATGAGCTGACCCAGGCCGATGAAGTGATGGCCTACCTGAAGAAGGAGGGCATTGCCACCAGCAGCCTGATCCGGGTCGAGCACAGCTTCAATCCGGACGACCTGGTGAAGGGCAAGGTGGACGCGATGTCCATCTTCGTCACCAATGAGCCGGAATACCTGGACCGGGTTGGCTTCCCTTACGATATCTACCTGCCGCGCGCCGCCGGCATAGACTTCTACGGCGACAATCTGTTCACCAGCGAGCAGGAAATCAGCTCCCATCCGGCGCGCGTGCGCGCCTTCCGAGCCGCCAGCATGCGCGGCTGGCAGTATGCAATGAACCATCAGGAAGAAATCGTCGACCTGATCCTGAACAAATACACGCGCCGCCATGACCGCGCCCACCTGCTGTACGAAGCGCGCCAGATGGTGCCGCTGGTGCAGCCGGTGCTGGTGGAAATCGGCTACATGAACCCGGAGCGCTGGCAGCACATCGCCGACATCTACGCCGACCTGGGCATGCTGCCCAAGGACGCCAGCTTCAATGGCTTCCTGTACAACGCGGAGCCGGGCGGCGACCTGACCTGGCTGTACCGCGTGCTGGGCGTGGCCGCCTCGCTGCTGGTCATCGGCGCCATCATCCACTTCAGCCTGCTCACGCGCGAGCGCAGCCGCGCCGAGGAAGCGATTCGCAAGGGCGAGCAGCGCTTCCGCACCATGTTCGAGGCGGCGCCCATGGGCATCGCCCTGATCGACAGCATCAGCGGCCGCTTCCTGGACGTGAACCCGCGCTATGCCGAAATCGCAGGCCGTCCAGAAGCGGAGATCCGGGCCAGCCGCTGGATGGATATCTGTCACCCGGACGATGTGGCGCCCGAACAGGAAAAGCTGAACCAGCTGGCGGCCCAGCAGATCTCCGGCTTCAAGATGGCCACGCGCCTGCTGCGTCCCGATGGCCGCGAAGTGTGGGTGGAGGCCTCGCTGAAGGCGGTGGCCTCGGAAACCACGCCGCACCACCTGTGCATGATCGAGGACATCACGGACAAGAAGGAGTCCGAAGCCCTGATCTGGCAGCAGGCCAACTTCGATCCGCTGACCCAGCTGCCCAACCGCCGCATGTTCCTCGACCGCCTGCAGCACGATGTGCTCAAGAGCCGGCGCGACGGCACGCGCATCGCCATCCTCTTCATCGACCTCGATCACTTCAAGGAAGTCAACGACACGCTGGGCCACCACCAGGGCGACGTGCTGCTGGTCGACGCCGCGCGCCGCATCGGCGCCTGCGTGCGCGAGACCGATACCGTGGCTCGCCTGGGCGGCGACGAATTCACCGTCATCCTGCCCAACCTGTCCGAAGTGGACCGCGTGGAATCGATCGCCGAACATATCATCGCCAGCCTGCGCCAGCCCTTCCAGCTGGGCCAGGAGCAGGCTTTCGTGTCGGCCTCCATCGGCATCACCGTCTACCCGGATGATGCCGCCAGCATCGAGGATTTGCTGAAGCATGCCGACCAGGCCATGTATGCCGCGAAAGGGGCGGGCCGCAATCGCTTCAGCTACTTCACGCCGGCCTTGCAGGTGGCGGCGCTGAACCGCATGCGCCTGACCAATGACTTGCGCGGTGCGCTGAAAGGCGAACAGCTGAAGCTCTACTTCCAGCCCATCGTGCACCTTTCGTCCGGCAAGATCCACAAGGCGGAAGCGCTTCTGCGCTGGGAACATCCACAGCGCGGCATGGTCAGCCCGCTGGAATTCATTCCGCTGGCCGAGTCCAGCGGGCTGATTGTCGATATCGGCGAATGGGTGTTCCGCGAAACGGCGTGCTGGGTGCAGCGCTGGCGCAAGGAAGTGGACCCGGACTTCCAGGTCAGCCTGAACCAGTCGCCGCTGGAGTTCCAGCGCGAGCGGGGCGGCTATGACGCGTGGCTGAAGCACCTGCAGCAGTTGGGCGTGCCGGGCCAGGCCATCGTGGTCGAAATCACCGAAGGCTTGCTGCTCGACGCCAGCGCCCTGGTCACGGACAAGCTGCTGCAGCTGCGCGATGCGGGCATCCAGGTGGCGCTGGACGATTTCGGCACCGGCTATTCCTCCCTGTCCTACCTGAAGAAATTCGACATCGATTACCTCAAGATCGACCGCAGCTTCACGCGCAACCTAGCGCCCGATTCCTCGGACATGGCGCTGTCGGACGCGATCATCGTCATGGCCCACAAGCTGGACCTGAGCGTGATTGCCGAAGGCGTGGAAACGCCCGAGCAGCGCGACCTGCTGGCTGCCGCCGGCTGTGATTACGGCCAAGGCTATCTGTTCGCCCGGCCGCTGCCGGCCGCCGAATTCGATGCGATGCTCAAGTCGCGCGCCCACTCCATCGCTGCTTGATCAGGCGGGCGGCGCCGGCCCGTCCGCTGCTGAAACGCCAAAGCTGACAGGGCGACAACCGTGTTGTCATGAAAGGCGGATAATATCGGTCTCGCGGCACTGTCTCGATAGCTAAACTCAATTGATACTATTGGAACAATCAATTTTTCAAATTGGCGCGATGGCCTTAAACTGGCGACTCATTGATTCACAAACCTCACGAGGAAACCACAATGTCTCTGATCAACACCCAAGTAAAACCATTCAAGGCAACCGCTTTCCACAACGGCAAGTTCGTTGACCTGACCGAAGAGTCCCTGAAGGGCAAGTGGTCGGTATTCGTGTTCTACCCGGCAGACTTCACCTTCGTTTGCCCGACCGAACTGGAAGACCTGGCTGACAACCACGCCGAATTCCAGAAACTGGGCGTGGACGTGTACGGCATCTCCACCGACACCCATTTCGCACACAAGGCATGGCACGACACCTCGGACGCCATCAAGAAAGTGCAGTACCCGCTGATCGGCGACCCGACCGGTCTGCTGTCCCGTAACTTCGAAGTGATGATCGAAGAAGAAGGCCTGGCCCTGCGCGGCACCTTCGTGATCAATCCTGAAGGCTTCATCAAAGTAATGGAAGTGCACGACAACGGCATCGGCCGCGACGCTTCCGAACTGCTGCGCAAAGTGAAGGCAGCGCAGTACGTGGCTTCCCACCCAGGCGAAGTTTGCCCGGCCAAGTGGACCGAAGGCGCTGAAACCCTGAAGCCTTCGCTGGACCTGGTTGGCAAGATCTAACTAGTCGCAGACACGGCGGATCGATGATCCGCCTACGCGCCGCGGGTTTTGCCCGCGCGGCAGGACAGAGGCGGGCCGCGTGCCCGCCATGGGGCGTTGAGGCGGTACTGCTGCCATAGACCAATGTAGGGCGGATCATTGATCCGCCGCACCCCAAACTTGAAAGGACTCACGCCATGTTGGATGCAGATCTCAAAACTCAGTTGAAAGCTTACCTGGAGCGCGTTGTGCACCCGATTGAGATCGTTTCGCACAACGATGGCTCGGCCAAGGGCCAGGAAATGGCTGCCCTGCTGGAGGACATCCGTTCCCTCAGCGACAAGATCACCGTGGTCGAAGGCCAGGATGCCGGCAAGCGCCGCCCGTCCTTCGACATCAACCGCAAAGGCAGCGATATCGGCGTGAGCTTCGCCGGCATCCCGCTCGGCCACGAATTCACCTCGCTGGTGCTGGCCCTGCTGCAGGTGGGCGGCCACCCGATCAAGCTGGACGAGAAAGTGGTCGAGCAGATCCGCAACCTGGACGGCGACTTCGTCTTCGAGACCTTCATCTCGCTGAGCTGCCACAACTGCCCGGAAGTGGTGCAGGCGCTGAACGCGATGTCGGTGATTAACCCGCGCATCAAGGTCGTGGCCATCGACGGCGGCGTGTTCCCGAAGGAAGTCGAGGAGCGCCAGGTGATGGCGGTGCCGATGATGTACCTGAACGGACAGCACTTCGGCCAGGGCCGCACCAATGTCGAGGAAATCCTCGCCAGGCTGGATACCGGCGCCTCGGCGCGCGCTGCCGCTGAACTGAGCAAGAAAGACGTGTTCGACGTGCTGATCGTCGGCGGCGGCCCTGCAGGCGCAGCGTCGGCCATCTACACGGCGCGCAAGGGCATCCGTACCGGCGTGATCGCCGACCGCTTCGGCGGCCAGGTGCTGGATACGCTGTCGATCGAAAACTTCATCTCGGTGAAGGAAACCGACGGCCAGAAATTCGCCGTGGCGCTGGAGCAGCACGTCAAGGAATACGAAGTGGACATCATGAACACCCAGCGCGCCGTGAAACTGGTGCCGGGCAAGGTCAAGGAAGTCCACACCGAGAGCGGCGCTGTGCTGAAGGCGAAGTCCGTGATCATCTCGACCGGCGCCCGCTGGCGCGAAATCAATGTGCCGGGCGAGCGCGAGTACCGCAACCACGGCGTGGCTTACTGCCCGCACTGCGACGGCCCTCTGTTCAAGGGCAAGCGCGTGGCGGTGATCGGCGGCGGCAACTCCGGCGTTGAAGCGGCCATCGACCTGGCAGGCATCGTCGATCACGTGACCCTGATCGAGTTCGGCGCCGAACTGCGTGCGGACGCTGTGCTGCAGCGCAAGCTGGCCACCCTGCGCAACGTGAAGGTCATCAAGTCGGCACAGACGACGGAGATCCACGGCGACGGCAAGAAGGTGAATAGCCTGAGCTACACCGACCGCAATACCGGCGAGACGCACCGCGTGGACTTGGAGGGCGTGTTCGTGCAGATCGGCCTGGTGCCTAACACCGAGTGGCTGAAGGGGACGGTGGACCTGTCCAAACACGGCGAGATCGAAGTCGATGCGCGTGGACAGACTTCGGTGTCCGGCGTGTTTGCTGCGGGTGACGTGACCACGGTGCCGTACAAGCAGATCGTGATCGCGGTCGGCGAAGGCGCGAAGGCGGCTCTGGGCGCCTTCGATCACCTGATCCGCTCCGGCGATGATGAGAGCGAGCTGGCGGCGGCGGCTTAAACCCAAACCCGGGTCAGACCCAAGGGTCTGACCCGGGCTTAGGTTCAAAGATCAACGCTGGCCTGCCTCATGCGCAACCCCCCGGTATACCGATGCCGCGCCCGCAAGCGTCCATTGGTAACTAGCTCCCCCATCGTCTGCCCCACCACCGAAACAATCCCCAGCAGCGGCAGCACCAGCATCAAGCCCGCCACGCCCGCCACCGAGCCGCCGATAAAGATCATCAGCACCGCGATCAGCGGATGGATATGCAGGCTGCGTCCGATGGTCAGCGGCATGAAGATGAAATCATCCAGCAGCCGCACCGCGATAAACACCGCAATCGCACCGTAGGCAATCAGCGTATTATCCGGCGCATCGGTAGACGCCACCATCACCACCATCGCGCAGCCCGCGATCGAACCCACGTATGGCACCCAGGCCAGCAGCGCAGCGATAAAGCCCAGCACCAGGGGCCCATTCAGACCGATCGCCCACAAGCCGAGAGCCAGCGCCGCCGTATCGATGACGGTCAGCTTCATCATGCCGATGAAATAGC
>DASWYX010000406.1:0-4139 GCA_036404755.1 Pseudoduganella sp. | reverse complement strand
AGCACCCATGCATTAGACGTGGAAATCGTCAGTTCCTTACAGATTTCCTCGGTTTCCAGCTCCAGCCATTCCCGCATCATGAAAATGCGCGCCGTCTTGGCCGGCAGCTTCTCCAGGCAGACCTCGAGCACGCGAAAGAAGTCTTTTTGCTGCAGCGTAGCATCGGGATTGCCCCAGTCGCGCGGCATGTCGCGCGTGTGGCCGTCGGCGACGAACAGGGAATCGATGGCTTCATCCTCGGTCTGGCCCTCGTCCGGCTCCAGCTGGCGCTCGCGCGTGGTGGCGCGCAGGTTGTCGATGATCTTGAATTTCAGGATGCCCGTCACATAGGTGCGCAGGCTGGACTGCCCGGCAAAGCGCTCCGGCTGCTCCAGTACGGCCAGCAGCGCATCCTGCACCGCGTCTTCCGCCAGCGACTGATTCCGTAATTGCAATTGTGCGAAACGGACAAGCATGGGCCGCATGGCTTCAAGCTGGGCATGGAGATTGTCGGGAGCGCTCATATCCGGGCAGACTAGCGGATCAGTCAAGAAATTACAATCGGATGGCCCTATAATGCGCACCTGACGTGCTGCATTGCCGTAAAATTGCGCAAATATCTTTTCCGGAACCGCCATGACCCATCTCCCTAAAGTAGACCCAGAGCAGAACGCCGACCTGAGCCGCGTAGAACCCAAGATCAAGGCGACGATTCTGGCCGAGGCGCTGCCTTACATCCGCAATTTCCATGGCAAGACCATTGTCATCAAATACGGCGGCAACGCGATGACCGACGAGCGCCTGAAGCACGGCTTCGCGCGCGACGTGATCCTGCTGAAACTGGTGGGCATGAACCCGGTCGTGGTGCACGGCGGCGGTCCGCAGATCGACAACGCGCTGAAGAAGATCGGCAAGCAGGGCACCTTCGTGCAGGGCATGCGCATCACCGACGAAGAAACCATGGAAGTGGTGGAATGGGTCCTGGGCGGCGAAGTGCAGCAGGACATCGTGATGCTGATTAACCACTACGGCGGCCAGGCCGTGGGCCTGACCGGCAAGGACGGTGGCCTGATCCGCGCCCGCAAGATGGCGATGCCGGACAAGGAAAATCCGGGCCAGTTCCTGGACATCGGCTACGTCGGCGAAATCGACGCGATCAACCCGGCCGTGGTGAAAGCCCTGCAGGACGACGCCTTCATCCCGATCATTTCGCCTATCGGTTTCGGCCAGGACGGCCAGGCCTACAACATCAATGCCGACGTCGTCGCCGGCAAGATCGCCGAAATCCTGAAAGCCGAAAAGCTGATCATGATGACCAACATCGCCGGCGTGCAGGACAAGAACGGCAACCTGGTCACCGACCTCTCCGCACGTGAAATCGATGAGATGTTCGCCGACGGCACCATCTCCGGCGGCATGCTGCCTAAAATTTCATCGGCACTGGACGCAGCCAAGTCCGGCGTGAACACCGTGCACATCATCGACGGACGAATTGAACACAGTTTGTTGCTGGAAGTCTTGACCGAACAGGCTTTTGGCACTATGATCCGGTCTCACTAAATTTTTTGGCGGTGCAACAGTCGTACCACCGCACCGCCGAAATGTGAATGCCCTTGTAGCTCAGTGGTAGAGCACTCCCTTGGTAAGGGAGAGGCCACGTGTTCAATCCACGTCAAGGGCACCATCTCCTGTCAATAGATCCGCTGGACGCTGACGCCCCGCTGCCGCAACATCTCCGGCACACTCCCCGTACCCACCAGATGCAGAATGCCGATCGCGGCAAAGCTGTTCTTTTCGCGCGCCATCATCGCCACGATGCCGTCGGCCAGGCCCGGATTGCGCTCCTCCAGCAGCACCTTCTGCACAAAGCGTCCCGAGAACGTTTCATCATCGGCCGCCTTCTTCGCCAGCGCCTCCAGCTTCACCTGATCCGCATCGCGCCATGCCTGCGTGATATCGCGCGCCTGCATCGCCTGTTCCTGGTCTTCGATGGCATCGATGCCCTCCTCCAGGAAGCGCAGCTGTTCCGCGGTGCTCATGCGGTCGAACAGCGCCATCTGCGCGCCGGCCGATTCCAGCTCCACCACGCGGATCTTCTTGCGCTTCGCCTGGCGTGACAGCCAGCCATCGACCGACAGGTCCGCCTGGTAGCCCTGGGCCGCAAATTCGGCCACCGTGAGCATGCTGGCAATCATCCACGGCTTCATCGGCGCCACCGTCGCGGAAGGAATGCTGTACTGCTGCAGCAGCCTTTGCAGGCGCGGACGATAGGACTCGCCAATCGCATCCAGCGCCGGCCCCTGGCCCGGCTGGTACATGCCGTGCTGGACCACTGCCTGCATCATGCGCGCCGGGTCGCCGGCCGGATCGACTTCCAGCGCCAGCGCCGTCGACTTGTCCAGCGCCGCCATCACGCGCGGCTCCAGCGGGAAGAAATCGGGCGCCCCCACGTGGATGGTGCCGAACAGCCAGGAAGTGTGCCCCGCGTGCTCCAGCCGGAACAGCGCACCGTGCTTTTGCGCCTGCGCCGCCGCTTTCGGCGCCTCCGCCCATGCCGGCGTCAGGGCAAATCCGAGCAGCAGGGAAAAGATCACTATAATCTGGCGTCGCATGATTTCCTTTCGATGAGTGTCGTGAATATTAAACCTTCGGCGCCGGTCTGGCTGTTCGACCTGGACAACACCCTGCACAATGCTTCGCACGCGATCTTCCCCGCGATCGTGGCGAACATGAATGCCTATATGGCGCGCGTGCTGGGCGAAGCCGGCGCGCCGGCAACGATGGAGCAGATCAATGCGGCGCGCACGCTGTACTGGAAGCGCTATGGCGTCACCCTGCTCGGCCTGATGCACCACCACGGCGTGGACATGGCGCACTTCCTGGACACCACGCACGACATCCCCGACCTGCTGGCCAGCATCCGCCACGAGAAGGGCCTGGGCCGCTTGCTGAAGCGCCTGCCCGGCCGCAAGGTGCTGCTGACCAATGCGCCGCACCGCTATTCGACCAAGGTAATGCGCCACATGGGCATCCAGCGCCATTTCTCGCACCATATCGCGATCGAATCGATGCGCGTGCATGGCAAGCTGCGGCCCAAGCCTTCGAAGCACCTGCTGCGCAAGGTGATGCAGCGGCAAGGTCTCACGCCGCGCCGCTGCATCCTTGTCGAGGACACGCTGGCCAACCTGCGCACGGCGCACGCGCTGGGACTGCGCACGGTCTGGGTCACGCAATACCTGAAAGTCGCCGATCCGGCGGGCGCGGCCCACTTGCCGAAGAGACTGAATCGACCCGCTTGGGTCGATGTGCAAGTAAAATCTGTCAAACATCTGCCCGCGCAGCTATCCCGGCTGCGCTGAAACTCACTCAGGTCAACAGGAATATGGCAAGCACACCGCCCGGCCAGCGCAGGCTGCAAATTCTCCAGGCACTGGCAGAGATGCTGGAGCACCCGAAAGGGGAAAAAATCACCACCGCCGCACTGGCACGCAAGCTGGAGGTATCCGAAGCAGCGCTGTACCGGCATTTCGCCAGCAAGGCACAGATGTTCGAAGGCCTGATCGAATTTATCGAGTCGTCCGTGTTTGGCCTGATTAACCAGATCTCGGAAAAGCATGCCGATGGCCTGGACCAGGCGCGCCATATCGTCGGCATGCTGCTGCATTTCTCGAGCAGCAATCCGGGCATGACGCGCGTATTGATCGGCGATGCGCTGGTCAATGAAGACGAACGCCTGCAGCAGCGCATGAACCAGTTCTACGACCGCGTGGAACTGGCGCTGAAACAGGCATTGCGGCTGGCTGTGGCGGAAGGCCAGGCGCAGGAGGCGGATGTCGCCGCACGCGCCAGCATGCTGGTGAGCTTCGTGGTGGGCCGCTGGCACCGCTACGCCAAGGGTGGTTTCAAGACCAGTCCTACGCAGGATGCACCGATACAAATTGCGATGTTGTTGAATTAAATGGATGTTGAATGCTTTGCCCTGCTCGATGACGCCCAGGCCGGCGGCCACCGCTCACGCCTGTACACCGGGCACCTCGGCACGCTGACCTGCCAGCGTTACGAAGAGTGGCCGCAGCTGCTGGAAGATGTGCAGGCGGCGCTGGCGCGCGGCGAATACGCCGTGTTCACGGGCAGCTATGAGCTGGGCCATCACATCGTGG
>DASWYX010000405.1:0-4510 GCA_036404755.1 Pseudoduganella sp. | reverse complement strand
GCCCAGCTGACCGGCGGGCGTTTCGTGATCCGCCAGTACGCGGCCGGTGAAGTGGTGCCGGGGCTGCAGGTGATGGATGCGGTGCAGGCGGGCACGGTCGAAATCGGCCATACGCCGGCTTACTACTATTTCGGCAAGGATCCGACGTTCGCCTTCGACTGCGCGGTGCCGTTCGGGCTGACGTCGCGCCAGCAGACCGCGTGGATGGAAGCGGGCGGCGGCCGTGAGCTGCTGCGCGAGTTCTACAAGGGCTACGGCATCATCAATTTCATGGGCGGCAATACGGGCACGCAGATGGGTGGCTGGTACCGCAAGGAGATCAAGACCGTCGCCGACATGAAGGGCCTGAAAATGCGCGTGGCCGGCTTTGCGGGGCGCGTCATGGAACGCATGGGCGTGGTGCCGCAGCAGATTCCCGCGGCAGACGTGTACGGCGCGCTGGAAAAGGGCTCCATCGACGCGGCCGAGTGGGTCGGTCCCTACGATGACGAAAAGCTGGGGCTGGCCAAGGTGGCGCCGCATTACTACTACCCGGGCTGGTGGGAAGCGGGACCGCAGCTGTCCTTCTACGTCGGTATCTCCGCGTGGGAAAAGCTGCCGAAGGAATTCCAGGCGGCGCTGGAAGTGGCCGCCTATGAATGCCACGTGGCGATGCAGGCCGAGTACGACGCCAAGAACCCGGCCGCCCTTGGACGCCTGATCAAGAACGGCGCCAAACTGCACGCCTTCTCGAAAGAGATCATGGACGCGGCCTACAAGGAATCGATGGCGGTGATGGAGGAAGAGTCCGCGAAAAACGCCAGGTTCCGCAAGATTTACGAACCCTGGCGCAAATTCCGCAACGACCAGAACCAGTGGGCCTCGGTGGCCGAGTCCACCATGCAAAACTACCTCATCGGCGCTACCCGCCGCTAACTTGTTTTCATTCAGCGCAGGCCGGTGAAACGGTCGTAGAAGGAGGAGGCGGCGCTGGGCGCCTCCGGGTCTTCACGGCGCAGGGTGGCGAGGATGTGCTGCTCGGCCGGCTCCCAGGTCAGGCGGTAGAGCTCACGCGCGAGCTCGTAGGCGGCGGCGCCGGGCCACGGCGTCGGCAGCAGCTCGACCGGGAGCTGGGGATCGTGCAGCTGGACACGGCGGTAGGCGTGGATCACCAGCGTGCGCACGACGAAGGCCTGCTCCGGCGCGATCGGTTCGGGCGCGCTGCGCAGCTCTTCCAGCAGGGGCGTGAAGCGTGCCACGAACCGGCTGTAGCCCTCGATCACGTCGGACAAATCCCAGCCCTCCGCCACCAGGTCCGACAAGGGCTTGCCGCGTACGCCAGGCAACTCGCTCACCTGGCAGACATACACTTTATTCAGCATGCCCATGCGCTGCAGCAATGCTTCTAGCGCCTCGGCATCGCCAGCGGGATGGCAGGCGATGCCCGGGGCGATTACGCTGTAGCCTTCCCACAACAGTTCCTTGCGCATCGATGCCCGCTCGGCCGCATCCAGACCATTCGTACCGAGCACCAGCGTCCAGTTGCCGGACCAGTGCGTCGTCAGCGGCGAATACACGCGGCGGTAGGCGCGCGCCAGGCGGCGCTGCGCATCGGGCATGATCGCGTAATTGCTGCGGCGGCCGTCGCGCTGCGAGCCCAGCCAGCCTTCCTGGGCCAGGCGGAACACGGAAGTCCGCAGCAGCCGGTCATTCACGCCGAAGGGCGCCAGCATCTCGATCAGGCTGCCCAGCCACACCATGCCGCCGTGCGGCACCACCGAATCGCCGAAGATCGTCATCACCAGCGATTTGGACCGCGGCGGCTCTTCAGAGAGGAAAGCCGCAATCCAGTCATTGATTTTCTGATTATTTTGCATAGACCTGAGTTTATACACTGACGAAGATCTAGATACGGAATTTTTATATGACACAAAAAAAGAGTATGCAAATGATTTTCTGTATCGTATGATGAAGTCATACCGTTAGGAGACCCAGACATGTACGCACAAATGGTGGAAACCGGACTGAAAAACGTCCGCACACTGGACGACATGAGCGCCGAAGAGCGAGCCTTCCAGGACCGTATCGACGCCGGCATCAAGATCGAGCCCAAGGATTGGATGCCTGAGGCTTATCGGAAAACCCTGATCCGCCAGATCTCCCAGCACGCCCACTCCGAAATCGTCGGCCAGCTACCGGAAGGCAACTGGGTGACCCGCGCGCCGACCCTGAAACGCAAGTCCATCCTGCTGGCCAAGATCCAGGATGAAGCGGGCCACGGCCTCTATCTCTACAGCGCCGCCGAGACGCTGGGCGTGTCGCGCGACGAACTGCTGCAGGCACTGCACAGCGGCAAGGCGAAGTATTCGTCCATCTTCAATTACCCCACGCTGAGCTGGGCCGACATGGGCGCCATCGGCTGGCTGGTGGACGGTTCGGCCATCATCAACCAGATCCCGCTGTGCCGCTGCTCCTACGGCCCGTATTCGCGCGCCATGATCCGCGTCTGCAAGGAGGAATCCTTCCACGCGCGCCAGGGCTACGACATCATGATGTCCCTCGCCAGGGGCACGCCGGAACAGAAGGCGATGGCGCAGGATGCGCTGAACCGCTGGTGGTGGCCTTCGCTGATGATGTTCGGGCCTTCCGATGCGGACTCGGTGAATTCGGCGCAGTCCTCCAAGTGGCGCATCAAGCTGTTCTCGAACGATGAACTGCGCCAGCGTATGGTCGATCAGACCGTGCCGCAAGCGGAGTTCCTGGGGCTGACGATTCCGGACCCGGACCTGAAATGGAACGAGGAGCGCGGTTCGTATGACTTCGGCGAGATCGACTGGTCGGAGTTCCATGAGGTGCTGAAGGGGAATGGGCCCTGCAACCGCGAACGCCTGCGCACCCGCGTGAAGGCGTATGAGGATGGGGAATGGTTCCGCGATGCGCTGGTGGCGTATGCGGATAAGCACAGTGAGGGACGGGCTGCGGCCTGAAAACCGAAAACCGAAAACCGGGTCTGACCCAAGGGTCTGACCCCCGCGGCCGACGCACATCAGGGTCTGACCCTTGGGTCTGACCCAGGGGTTGGGTTCAAAAGCAAACAAGGAGACAACATGAGCAAAGAATGGCCACTGTGGGAAGTATTCATCCGCAGCCAGCACGGCCTGGCCCACAAGCATGTAGGCAGCCTGCACGCACCGGACGCCGAGATGGCGATCAACAACGCCCGCGACGTGTACACCCGCCGCAATGAAGGCGTAAGCATCTGGGTCGTGCGCGCCGCCGATATCGTGGCCAGCGCGCCGGCCGACAAGGGCCCGCTGTTCGAGCCGTCCAACAGCAAGGTGTATCGCCATCCGACCTTCTTCCCGATGCCGGAAGAAGTGAAGAACCTGTAAGGCGGCACTCATGGACAACAAGGTTAACTATCTGCTGCGCCTGGGCGACAACGCCATGGTGCTGAGCCAGCGCCTGGCCGAATTGTGCGGCAAGGGGCCTGCGCTGGAAGAGGACATGGCGCTGTCCAATGTCTCGCTGGACCTGCTGGGCCAGACCCGCATGTGGTACAGCTACGCCTCCGAACTGGAAGGCGCCGGCCGCGATGAAGACAAGATGGCCTTCCTGCGCGATGCGCACGACTACAAGAACGTGCTGCTGGTGGAACAGCCGAATGGCAACTACGGCTTCACGATGATGCGCCAGTTCTTCTTCGACACCTGGCACTACTTCCTGATCGGCGCGCTGACCAAATCGTCCGACCCACGCATCGCGGAAATTGCGGAAAAGTCGCTGAAGGAAGTGACCTACCACCTGCGCCGCAGCGGCGACCTGGTAGTGCGCCTGGGCGACGGCACGGAATTGAGCCACAAGTATATGCAGTCGGCCGCCGACGAGCTGTGGATGTTCACCGGCGAAGTCTTCAACTATGACGAAGTCGATGAGGCGATGGTGGCCGCCGGCGTGGCGCCGCCCGCCGCAATGCTGCGCGAGCAGTGGCTGGCCCACGTGTCCGACATCTTCGGCGAAGCCACGCTGACCATGCCGCCAGCCGATGCCTGGATGCAGAAGGGCGGCAAGCAAGGCCGCCACAGCGAGCACCTGGGCTACCTGCTGGCCGAGATGCAGTTCCTGCAGCGTGCCTACCCCGGCGCGGAGTGGTAATGGACGCCTCGCACGTTTGGTCCCTGCTGGCCGGCGTTTCCGATCCCGAGATTCCCGTGATTTCGGTGGTGGATCTCGGCATCGTGCGCGACGTGCAGGTTACCGGTCCTTCCGCCTGCGCCGTCACCATCACGCCCACTTACTCCGGCTGCCCGGCGATGCAGGTGATCGCCGACGATATCCAGCAAGCGCTGCATGACGCGGGCATCGGCCAGGTGGACATCATTACCCGCCTGTCGCCGGCGTGGACCACCGACTGGATGAGCGATGCGGGCAAGGCCCGCCTCAAGGGCTACGGCATTGCGCCGCCGGCGCAGCGCGTGATCGACATCAGCGGCCTGCGTCGCGGCGCGGCAAGCGCCGCGCCAGCCGATCC
>DASWYX010000404.1:0-21030 GCA_036404755.1 Pseudoduganella sp. | reverse complement strand
GGCGGTGAGGAACCAGAAGATGGAGCGCCAGCCGAAGGATACCTGCAGCCAGCCGCCCAGCACCGGCGCCAGCGCGGGCGCCAGGCCGAACACCATCATGATGTTGCCGAGGATTTTCTGGGCTTGCAGGCCGTCGAAGCGATCCTGCACGATGGCGCGGCTGATCACGGAACCGGCGCCGGACGACAGGCCCTGCAGCACGCGGCAGGCGAGCAGGAAGCCGAAGTTGGCGGCCAGTGCGCCGCCCAGCGAGGCCAGCACGTAGAGCACCAGCGACCACAGGATCACGGGACGGCGTCCGAAGGTGTCGGACAGCGTGCCGTAGAACAGCATCATCGAGGCAAAGGTGAACAGGAAGAGGCTCAGCGTCTGCTGGATGGCCATCGGGCTGGCGTTGAAGGTTTGCGCGATGGCGGGGAAGGATGGCAGGTAGGTGTCGATGGCGAGCGGGCCAACCATCGTCAATCCCGCCAGCAGCAGGGTAAGCAGCAGATTCTTCATTCAGGGCCTTGTTCTTGTGAGGCCGGTATTTTAAGGGAAACTCGTTATATATGCTTGAGGCATAAGCTTCTGCGAATTTATTCTTTCAAATCCGTGCAGGCGCTCGGTAAGCTGAACGATTGCACAAGAATTCCGACCCACCATGGCTATCGACTCTTATGGCGCCGCCAGCGGCGCAGCGCGCTGGGACCTGGACGAAGTCGTCCGCCAGCTGCGCACGTCGCGCGAGGCGACGCACAATATCCGTCACCAGCGCCGCGTGCGCGAGCTGCCTTCGCGGGCGGCCCTGGAGCAGATCCTGAATGGCCTGGCGGCGGCCCTGTTCCCCACGCATTACGGGCGGCCCAACCTGACCGACGAGAGCATCGACTATTTCGTCGGCGATACCCTGAACACCACGCTCGACCTGCTGGCCGACCAGGTGCGGCGCGGCCTGCTGTTCACGGCCGATCCGTCCGAGTGCAACGAAGAGTACCAGGGGCGATGCGCGGTCGAGATCACGCGCCAGTTCGCCGCTTCGCTGCCGGCAATCCGCGCGCTGATCGTGTCGGACGTGCACGCGGCCTATGCCGGCGACCCGGCGGCGACCTCGATTGCCGAAATCATGCTGTGCTATCCGGGCACGATCGCGATCCTGTATTACCGGCTGGCGCACAGCCTGCACCGTCTCGGCTCGCCCTTTATCGCGCGCATGATCAGCGATATCGCGCATTCGTCGACCGGTATCGACATCCACCCCGCCGCCCAGATCGGCGCCAGCTTCTTCATCGACCACGGCACGGGCGTGGTGATCGGCGAAACGGCCATCATCGGCGAGCGCGTGCGCCTGTACCAGCACGTGACCCTCGGCGCCAAGCGCTTCCCGGCGGACGATTCCGGTAACCTGATCAAGGGCACGCCGCGCCACCCCATCGTCGAGGACGACGTGGTCATCTACGCCGGCGCCACCGTGCTGGGACGCATCACCATCGGCGCGGGGTCCACCATCGGCGGCAACGTCTGGCTCACCCAGAGCGTGCCGGCCAACAGCAACGTTTCCCAGGCCCAGTCGCGCAGCGATTAGCGCGTCCCTGCCGCGCGCGGCGTGGCGCCGCCGGTCTCCCGGCATGGCGCCCGATCCGCTGCTCCGCCGGCGGCGCCGCCGCTGACGCTTCCGTCCTGATCACGGCGCGCAGCACTGGGCCCCCCGCGTCCACGCTTCCTCCTGCGGACGGCTAACCCACCAGTCCCGCCACGCATTGCGGGACTCGCCCGCCGCCGCAGTCGTCGGCCGTCTTGTCTCTTTTGGCCTGTTTATCTTGTCTCTTTCCGTCTCTTTTTGTCTCGTGCGCTCGTCGCCGGGAAACGAGACAAAAAGAGACAAGAAGAGACAGGATGGGAAGGGCAAAAGAGACAAGATGGGCGACTGAGTCAGGACGGCATAGCACCCCCTAAACCGCCGGCGAACGTGTTAATCTCTTAATAACCATAAGTTTCATTCCGGTGCAAACCAGTAAGGAGGCGGTGATGGGTAATGTGAAGAAGTGGTCGGCGGAGTTCCTGGGGACTTTCTGGCTGACCTTGGGCGGCTGCGGCAGCGCGGTGCTGGCGGCGGCGTTTCCGGGCCTGGGCATCGGCCTGCTTGGCGTGTCGCTGGCGTTTGGCCTGACGGTGGTGACCGGCGCTTATGCGTTCGGCCCGATCTCGGGCGGACACTTCAACCCGGCCGTCTCGGTCGGACTGGTCATCGGCAAGCGCTTCCCGGCGGCCGAGCTGCCCGGCTATATCGTCGCCCAGGTGCTGGGTGCGATTGCAGCGGCGGCGGTGCTGTACCTGATCGCTTCCGGCAAAGCGGGATTTGCCGGCGTTGGCGGATTCGCGTCCAACGGCTATGGCGGCAATTCGCCGGGCGGCTACAGCATGGCCGCCGTATTCGTCTGCGAACTGGTGATGACGGCCATCTTCCTGCTCGTGATCCTCGGCGCGACGGCCAGGAACGCGGCGCCGGGCTTCGGCGGCCTCGCGATCGGCCTTTCCCTGACCCTGATCCACCTGGTGTCGATCCCCGTTTCCAACACCTCGGTCAATCCCGCCCGCAGCACCGGCCCGGCGCTCTTTGCGCAAACCGGCGCGCTGGGCGACCTGTGGCTGTTCTGGGTGGCGCCGATCGCCGGCGCGATCGTCGGCGCGGCGATTTACAACGTGTTGCTGGCGGAAGAGGCGCCCAGCGCGAGCAAGAGCATTCCGCCGGCCAGCGTTTCGCCGGCGCAGTAGCCGCTGCCGCCGCGGGCTGCGGCATATCCGCCACTACGTCACATGACGTATGGGCCTCCCAGCCTGTCCTCGTTAATCTCGTTCACAAGAAGCAACACTTTCAAACTTGTGAAACGAGGACAGGCATGCACACAAAGTTCAAGCTCTCCGTTCTGCTCGGCGCAATCGTCGCGTCGCAGGCCCACGCCGGAGCGACCATTCCCATTGGCGAAGACAAATCCGTCTCCGTAGGTTTCGGCGCGCGCGGCAGTTATTCCAGCGTCGAAGACGGCGCACCGAACGGCACATCGCGTTCGAACGACTTCAACCTGGACAGCGCCCGCCTCTTCTTCGGCGCTTCGCTGAACAAGAACATCAAGGGCATGTTCAACACCGAGTGGGACGGCGACCAGATCCGCGTGCTGGACGCCGCGGCCCAATTCGCGTTCTCGCCGGAGCTGAACGTCTGGGCCGGACGCCTGCTGTCGCCCAGCGACCGCGCCAATATGGCCGGTCCTTACTATTCTCTGGGCGGCGGTTACTGGGCGGGCGTGGCATCGCGCTACGGCTACAACGGCGGCATCTTCCGCGGCCGCGATGATGGCGTGGTCGTGTGGGGCAATGCCGCCGAGGGCAAGCTGGGTTACTCCTTCGGCGCATTTGAAGGCCATACCTTCGGCACCGGCAGCCTGACGCAAAACCAGGCCAAGGCGGCCGGCGTCAAGGCCAAGGATAACCTGATGTACGCCGGCCGCGTGCAGTACGACTTCTGGGATGCGGAACCAGGCTACTACGGCACCGGCAACTACCTGGGCAGCAACGATATCCTCGCCATCGGCCTGGCCGGCCGCTATCAGAAGGATGGCGTGCTGACGGTGGCGAAGACCGGCAACTACAGCGCGTGGAACGTCGACTTCCTGCTGGAGAAACGCTTGCCTGGCGGCGCAGTATCGGTGGAAGCGGCTTACTACAAATACCGCAACGGTGACGTAGTCCTGGCCGAGCAGGGCAAGGCCTGGTCGGCGGGCCTGGGCTATGTGTTCATCCTGCCCCCGGGCCAGGGCAAGGTTCAGCCCTTCGCGCGCTACCAGAAATTCAACCCTGATACGAACCTCGACGTCAAACAGTACGACGCCGGCCTGAATTACATCATCGACGCCTACAACGCCCAGTTGAGCGCGACCTACTCGAAAACGAAGACGGTGGCCGCCGCCGACCAGTCGAAGTTCGTCGTAGCGCTGCAAGTCCAGTACTGACCACATCCACTACAAAACAGAAGAGGGCAATATCATGCAAAACCGCCGTCATTTCATCGCCACCCTGACCCGTATCGCCGCCGGCGCCGCGTTGCTGGGCGGGAGCCTCGCCGCGCACGCCGCCGATACCATCAAGGTGGGCATCCTGCATTCGCTGTCCGGCACCATGGCCATTTCCGAAACCTCGCTGAAGGACGTGGCCCTGATGACGATCGACGAGATCAACGCCAAGGGCGGAGTACTGGGCAAGAAGCTGGAACCCGTGGTCGTGGACCCCGCCTCGAACTGGCCGCTGTTCGCCGAAAAGGCGCGCCAGCTGATCTCCAAGGACAAGGTGGCCGCCGTTTTCGGTTGCTGGACTTCGGTGTCGCGCAAGTCCGTGCTGCCCGTGTTCAAGGAGCTGAACGGCCTGCTGTTCTATCCGGTGCAGTATGAAGGCGAGGAGCTGGAGAAGAATGTGTTCTACACCGGCGCTGCGCCCAACCAGCAGGCCATCCCGGCCGTCGAATACTTGATGAGCAAGGAAGGCGGTGGCGCCAAGCGCTTCGTGCTGCTTGGTACAGACTACGTTTATCCGCGCACCACCAACAAGATCCTGCGCGCTTTCCTGAAAAGCAAAGGCGTGAAGGATAGCGATATCCAGGAAACCTATACCCCGTTCGGCCACGCCGATTACCAGACCATCGTCGCCAATATCAAGAAGTTCTCCGCCGGCGGCAAGACTGCCGTGATCTCGACCATCAATGGCGACTCCAACGTGCCGTTCTACAAGGAGCTTGGCAATGCCGGCCTGAAGGCGACGGACGTGCCGGTGGTGGCTTTCTCCGTGGGCGAGGAGGAATTGCGCGGTGTGGATACCAAGCCGCTGATCGGCCACCTGGCGGCATGGAATTACTTTGAATCGGTGAAGAACCCAGTCAACTCGGAGTTCATCAAGAAGTGGAAGGCCTATGCCGCCGCCAAGAAGCTGCCGAACGCCGAAACGGCGGTGACCAACGATCCGATGGAAGCGACCTATGTCGGCATCCACATGTGGGCGCAGGCCGTCGAGAAAGCCAAGTCCACCGATACGGACAAGGTGATCGCGGCCATGGGCGGCCAGTCCTTCAGCGCGCCGTCCGGCTTCACGCTGACGATGGACCCGACCAACCACCACCTGCACAAGCCGGTGATGATCGGCGAAATCAAGGGCGACGGCCAGTTCAGCGTGGTGTGGAAGACCAAGGAACCCATCCGCGCCCAGCCCTGGAGCCCCTTCATTCCGGGTAACGAAAGCAAGCAGAAGCTGTAAGGCTGCACACGGCCGGGCGGCCCGGCGCCGCCCGGTGGTCAGGAATCACCGGAGATTTTCCATATGATGTATTTCGCTTTGCGCCGGCTGCTGGCCGGCATTGTGTTGCTGGTGCTGGCCGGCGCCGCGCAGGCGGCCATCGCGCCGTCGCTGCTGCAGCCTCTGGCCGGCGATGACCCGGAAGCGCGGGTCGCGGCCGTTGCGGCGATCGGCGCGCTGGGAACACCCGAGGCGGCGGCCATGCTGCGCGCCCTGCAGGATGGCGCACTGTATGCCGCAGCCGATGGACAAGTCATCGTGGCCGGTCCGTCCGCCGCACCGCCAGCCGGCGCTGAAGCGATCGTCGTCAACAACCGCCTGCGCGCCGCCATCGCGGCCGCCTTGTCCGGCATGGACCTGCTGGCCCCGCAGCCGGAACGCCGCCTGGCCGCAGCCCGCGCCTGGCTGGGCGAGGAACTGGACGCCACCCAGCTCGCGCTGGCGCGGCGCGCCCTCGCGGCCGAGCAGGATGCCGGCGTGCGGCCGGCCTTGCAGCTGCTGATCGCCATCGCGGACTTGCGCGCGTCCGACCCCGCGGTGCGCCGCGCCGCCGTCACCCTGCTGGGAGAGCAGGGCGGCAGCGCCCAGCGTCCGCTGCTGCAGGCCATGCAGGACAAGGGCGCCGACGGCGCTCCGGCCGAAGCCGATGCGGCCGTGCGCAGCGCCGCGGAAGTCGCGCTGAATGCGATCGACGGGCGCCAGGCGCGCACTGAACTGGTGGGCAATCTGTTCTACGGAATTTCTCTGGGCAGCGTGCTGCTGCTGGCCGCACTGGGCCTGGCCATCACCTTCGGCCTGATGGGCATCATCAATATGGCGCACGGCGAGCTGCTGATGATCGGCGCCTACGCCACCTACCTGATGCAGTCCCTGTTCCGCCGCTATCTGCCGGAAGCGGCGGACCTGTACCTGCTGGCGGCGCTGCCGGCCGCCTTCGCACTGGCGGCGCTGGTCGGCATGGCGCTGGAGCGCACCGTGATCCGCTGGCTGTACGGCCGTCCGCTGGAAACCCTGCTGGCCACCTGGGGCATCAGCCTGGTGCTGATGCAGGCCGTGCGCACCCTGTTCGGCGCGCAGAACGTGGAGGTGGCCAACCCGGCGTGGATGTCCGGCGGGGTCACCGTGCTGGGCTCCCTGGTCCTGCCCTACAACCGCATTGCCATCATCGTGTTCGCCGTACTGGTCACGGCCGGCGTCTGGCTGCTGCTGAACGGCACGCGGCTCGGCCTGTTCGTGCGCGCCGTCATGCAGAAC
The DNA here is from genome assembly GCA_036404755.1 of Pseudoduganella sp. Lineage (GTDB taxonomy): Bacteria > Pseudomonadota > Gammaproteobacteria > Burkholderiales > Burkholderiaceae_D > Rugamonas. The sequence goes on along the minus strand of DASWYX010000404.1, from coordinate 14,457 downwards.
CGCCGCATGGCCGGCTGCGTCGGCGTGCCGACTGGGCGCATCGACATGCTCACCTTCGGCCTGGGTTCCGGCATCGCCGGCCTGGGCGGCGCGGCCTTGTCCCAGCTGGGCAATGTGGGGCCGGACCTGGGCCAGTCCTACATCATCGATTCCTTCATGGTGGTGGTGCTGGGCGGCGTCGGCCAGCTGGCCGGCACCGTGATTGCCGCCCTTGGCCTCGGCGAAGCGAACAAGCTGCTGGAACCGATGGCCGGCGCCGTGCTGGCCAAGATCGGCATCCTGGTCTTCATCGTCATCTTCATCCAGCGCCGGCCGCAAGGGCTGTTCGCTGTCAAAGGCAGGAGCGTGGAATGACTACTTCGCTGTTTTCCCGGCCCGCCTGGTGCGCGGTCGCCGGCCTGACGCTGCTGGCGGCCCTGCTGCCGGTGCTGAACCTGGCGTTCCCGCCCGGCCACGCGCTGCACGTGCCGGCCTACCTGATCGCGCTGGTCGGCAAGTTCATGTGCTACGCGCTCGCCGCCCTGGCGCTGGACCTCGTGTGGGGCTACACCGGCATCCTGTCGCTGGGGCACGGCCTGTTCTTCGCACTGGGCGGCTATGCGCACGGCATGTACCTGATGCGCCAGATCGGCCGCGACGGCGTCTATCAGAGCACGCTGCCGGACTTCATGGTCTTCCTGGACTGGAAAGAGTATCCCTGGTACTGGGCCATGACCGACAGTTTCTGGTACTGCCTGGCTCTGGTGATCCTGGTGCCCGGGGTGCTGGCCTTCGTGTTCGGCTATTTCGCCTTCCGTTCGCGCATCAAGGGCGTGTACTTCTCCATCATCACGCAAGCGCTGACCTATGCCGCCATGCTGCTGTTCTTCCGCAACGACACCGGCTTTGGCGGCAACAACGGCTTCACCGATTTCAAGCGCATCCTCGGCCACGCCATCACGGCGCCGGGCACCCGGGCAGTGCTGTACCTGGTCACGCTGGCCAGCCTGCTGGGCGCCTTGCTGCTGTGCCGCTGGATCGTGACGACGCGCCTGGGACGCGTGCTGCAGGCGGTGCGCGACTCGGAATCGCGCCTGATGTTCATTGGCTATAACCCGCTGTGGTTCAAGCTTTTCGTGTGGACGCTGTCGGCCATCCTGTGCGGCATCGCTGGCGCCTTGTACGTGCCGCAGGTGGGCATCATCAACCCTTCCGAAATGTCGCCGGCCAACTCCATCGAGATGGTGATCTGGGTAGCGGTGGGCGGGCGCGGCACGCTGCTGGGGGCCATTCTTGGCGCCTTCACGGTGAACGGCTTGAAGAGCTGGTTTACCGCCGCCTTCCCGGACCTGTGGCTGTTCGCGCTGGGCATGCTGTTCATCCTGGTTACCTTGCTGATGCAGAAGGGCATGCTTGGCCTGCGCCTGCCTGGACGCCGCGCCGCGCCGAAGGAAGAGAAGAAAGAACTGGAGAAGGCAGCATGAAGGTCGCACAGAACACAGGGCTGGACACCAGCCACGGCGCCATCCTCTACCTGGAAGACGTGACGGTCAGCTTCGATGGCTTCCGCGCGCTGAACAAGCTTAGTCTTGATATCTCGGTGGGGGAACTGCGCTGCATCATCGGCCCCAATGGCGCCGGCAAGACGACGATGATGGATGTCATCACCGGCAAGACCCGCCCGAGCTCCGGCAGCGCGTGGTTCGGCCAGCGCCACGACCTCTCGGCGCTGACCGAATACGAGATCGCGCAGGCCGGCATCGGCCGCAAGTTCCAGCGGCCCACCGTGTTCGAATCGCATACGGTGTTCGAAAACCTGGAACTGGCCATGAAGATGGACAAGCGCGTACGGCCAACCCTGTTCGCGCGCCTGAGCGGCGAGCAGCGCGACAAGATCGGCGCCATCCTGCGCCAGATCCGCCTGGAAGGGGAGGCGCAGCGCCTGGCAGGGCTGCTGTCGCACGGCCAGAAGCAGTGGCTGGAAATCGGCATGCTGCTGATCCAGGACCCGCAACTGATCCTGCTGGATGAACCGGTGGCCGGCATGTCCGACGCCGAAACGGCGCGCACGGCCGAATTGCTGAACGAGCTGCGCGGCCAGCATTCCATCATGGTGGTCGAACACGATATGGGCTTCGTGGCCGAGATCGCGCAGCAGGGCAAGGTCACCGTGCTGCATGAAGGCGCGGTGCTGGCACAGGGACGCATGGACGAGGTACAGGCCGATGAACGTGTTATTGAAGTCTATCTGGGACGCTAGGACGATGATGCTGCAAGCCGATAACCTGAACCAGTATTACGGTTCTTCCCATACCTTGCGCGGCGTGTCGCTGGGGCTGGAGCAGGGGCAGTGCCTGGCCCTGCTGGGCCGCAACGGCGTCGGCAAGACGACGCTGCTGAAATGCCTGATGGGCGTGCTGCCGCTGGCGGCGGGCACCGTGCGTTTCGCGGGCCGCGACATCACGCGCCTGGCGCCCCACGCCCGCGCCGCGGCCGGCATCGCCTACGTGCCGCAGGGACGGGAAATCTTCGCCCGCTTGACCGTCGAAGACAATCTGCGCATGGGCATGGCCACGCTGTCGGGGCGCGAGGCGGCGCGCATCGGCGGCGAGGTCTATGAACTGTTCCCGGTGCTGAAGGACATGCTGCAGCGCCGCGGCGGCGACCTGTCCGGTGGCCAGCAGCAGCAGCTCGCCATTGCGCGCGCGCTGCTGCAGCGGCCCAAGCTGCTGATCCTGGATGAACCGACCGAGGGTATCCAGCCTTCCATCATCAAGGATATCGAACGCGTGATCCGCCTGCTGCGCGAACGGGGCGACATGGCCATCCTGCTGTGCGAGCAGTACTTCGATTTCGCCCACGCGCTGGCCGACCGCTTCGTCGTGCTGTCGCGCGGCGAAGTGGTGGCGGCCGGCCAGCAGGCGCAGATGGACAGCGAGGACGTCAAGCGCCACCTGTCGGTCTAGGGCGCGAAATCGCCAGCGAGGCGGCGGCCGTGCGCGTTTCCACGCCCAGCTTTTCGAAGACGTGCTCCAGGTGCTTGTTGACCGTGCGCGGACTGGTGCCTAGGATGTCGCCGATATCGCGGTTGGTCTTGCCCTTGCTGACCCAGTGCAGCACTTCGGCCTCGCGCTGCGTCAGCGGGAAACGGGCCATCAGCGACTGCACTTGCGCCTCGTCCGACTCTTCGCGCAGCACGATGGTCCACTGCGCTGCTTCCAGCTCTTCGGCCAGGGTGAAGATCAGGCGCCGGGTGCCTTGCGCGATCACCAGCGGCGGCGGCTCGTCGCCCAGGGCGATCGAGCGCACTGCGCCCTGCAGCCAGGGCGACACCTGCTGCGGCATGAAGGCCGTGCCCTGGGATGGGAAATAGCTCGTCATCCACTGCCGCGCCAGCGGCGTTTGCCAGATGACGCGCTCGTCCTCGCCGACGGCCAGTGCCGCGTAGCCGAACGCGTCGAGCGCGCTGCGCGCCTGCGTGACCAGGCGCGCGGTCTGCATATGCGTCTGGATCCGCGCCAGCATTTCGTTCTGGCGTATCGGCTTGGTCACGTAATCGGTGCCGCCGGCCTGGAAGGCTGCCAGCACATGCTCCGTTTCCGTCAATCCCGTCATGAAGATCACGGGAATGGGGCGGGTCTGCTCATCGCTTTTCAGGCGCCGGCAGACTTCAAAGCCGTCCATGCCGGGCATGACGGCGTCCAGCAGCACGATGTCCGGCGCCAGCGCGTGCGCCTGTTCCAGCGCCGTGGCGCCGTTGCTGGCGACTACCACGGAATATCCCGATTCATCCAGCGCGTCGTGCAGCACGGCGAGGTTTTCGGGAGCATCATCCACCACCAGCACCAGTTGGCCGGGTGGTCTTTCAATCGGCTGTAGCATGGCAGGCTCCCTGTTCGAGCAGCCGCGCCATCGCTTCCAGTTCGAAGCGGCGGGCGTGGGCTCGCATGATGTCGACAAAATCTTGATACGGTTGGCCCAGCGCGGCGATGTCGTCCAGCTGAAGGCTGATGCCGCGCACATAGCCGGCCTTCACCATCGCGCGCAGCGGCTCGAGCTGGGCGGCCGGAGGAAACTGCGGCGGGCCCCGGCGCGGCGCAGGCGCCGCCGCGGGCGCTTCTTCGCCCAGCCAGGAGAGCTGCAGCCGCCGCCCGATCCATTCCAGCAGCTCGGCCACCTGTACGGGCTTGGTGAAGAAATCCTCGGCGCCGATGCCTGCGGGATTGGGCATTCCCTTGTCGTAGGCATTGGCGGAGACGATGCCGATCGGCGCCTGGCACTGGTGTTCGGTGCGCAGCAGATGGCTGGCTTCCCAGCCATCCATGCCCGGCATGGCCAGGTCCATCAGGATCAGGTCCGGCGCAAACCCGCGATGCTGCTGCAGGCATTCATGGCCGGAGGCGGCCTGGCCGACGACGAAGCCCAGCGGCGCCAGGATTTCTGCCAGCAGCTCGCGATCGTTGCGGTCATTGTCCACCACCATGATGCGGCGGCGCGGGCCGACATAGCCAAGCCGCAGCGGCGCGATGCTTTCGCTCTCGGGCGCCTCGCCATGCACGCGGGGCAGCAGCAGGCGCACGGTGAAGGTGCTGCCGCTGCCCACGTCGCTGCGGACGGTGAGCTCGCCTCCCATCAACTCGGTCAGCAGCTTGCTGATCGGCAGACCCAGCCCGGTGCCGGCGCTGTCGGCCCCATTGCCCGCGCTGCCGCGCGAGAAGGGCTCGAAGATGCGCTCCATTTCCTCTTCCAGGATGCCGGGGCCGGAATCCTCCACTTCGAAGTAGGCCATATCGCGCTGGTAGCGCAGGCGGAACACGATGCTGCCCTGGCGCGTGAATTTGACCGCATTGCCGAGGATATTGATCAGGATCTGCCCGAGCCGCTTGCGGTCGGCCCGCACCACGGCAGGGATGGCGCCCTGCGTCTCATAGCGGAAGCCCAGGCCCTTGCTGGCCGCCTGCTGTTCGAACATGCGCACCAGCTGGCCGATAAACGCTTCAAAGTGCAGTGGCCGGATATCGACACTGAGTTTGCCCCCTTCGATGCGGGCGATATCGAGCGTGCCTTCGATCAGCGACAGCAGATGCTCGCCGCTGCCGCGGATCACGCGGATGGCCTGCTGCCGGTGCGGCGGCATGGCCGGGTCCTTGTCCAGCAGTTGCGCGTAGCCCAGGATGCTGTTGAGGGGAGTGCGGATTTCGTGGCTGATGCCGGCGATGTAGCGGCTCTTGGCCTGGTTGGCCTGGTCCGCCAGTTTTTTCGCCTGCTGCGCTTCCTCCTGCGCCACGCGGCGGCTCTCGCTGTTCAGCACCAGCCACCAGGCCACGATGCCGCTCACCAGCAGCAGCGCGCCGAACAGCTTGAGGAAGGCCAGTTGCAGCGGCGCCAGCAGGCGCGTGTCGCCGGCCAGGATCAGGGCCGAGGATTCATGCAGGTAGAGCAGGCCCAGCAGGCTGCCCAGCAACAGCAGCGTCACCGCCATCAGCAGCAGGTAGTGGCCAAGGCCGCTGACCAGGTAGGGCCAGGCGGACTTCGGCAGCAGCCAGCGCATCGCGCCCAGCCACTGGACCGAAATGCGCGCATGAGGCTTGCACGCATCGTCGCAGCGTGCGTCGAGGCAGCAGCACAGGGAGCAGATCGAGCCTTGGTAGGCGGGGCAGTGCGCCATGTCTTCCTGTTCGTATTCCTTTTCGCAGATGCTGCAGGTATTGCTGCGTGCCGCCGGGTGGTGCGGCTGGCGCGCCATGTAGTAGCGGCCGCGCGTCAGGACTGCGATCAGCGGCGAGGCAATGAGGGCGGTGCCGAGGGCGATGAAGGCCGAGAAAGCCTGGGCGGTGGCGCCGAACAGGCCGAGGAAGGCGGCCACCGACAGCAGGGAAGCCAGCAGCATGGCGCCGACGCCAACGGGATTGATGTCGTACAGGTAGGCGCGGCGGAACTCGATGCCGGCCGGGCTCAGTCCCAGCGGCTTGTTGATGACGAGGTCGGCCACCACGGCCGCGATCCATGCGATGGCGACGTTGGAAAACAGCCCGAGCACCTGGTCGAGCGCCTGGAACACGTTCAGCTCCATCAGCAGCACCGCGATCAGCGCGTTGAAGAAGGCCCACACCACGCGGCCCGGATGGCTGTGCGTCAGGCGCGCAAAGAAGTTCGACCAGGCCAGCGATCCCGCATAGGCATTGGTCATATTGATCTTGATCTGCGAGATCACCACGAACACCACGGTTGCCAGCAGCGCGGCCCATGCGCCGCCAAAGAATTCCCTGAAACCGGCCAGGTACATGCGGGTGGGATTGATCGCTTGCGCCAGCGAGGCGCCGCCCTTGATGGCCAGCAGTGCCAGCAGGGCGCCGGCCAGCATCTTCAGTATGCCGAGCACGATCCAGCCCGGGCCTGCCGCCAGCACGCCCAGGTGCCAGCGCAGCCGACGGCCCTGCGGCGGCGGCATGAAGCGCAGGAAGTCGACCTGTTCGCCGATCTGCGTGATCAGGGCCACGCCGACTGCAGTGGCGGCGCCGAAGGCGAGCGTGTTGAAATGGGCGTTGGACGGCGATGCGCCGGCAAACTGCAGCAGTTCGGCCGGCAGCTCCGGGCTCTTGAGGGCGATGGCGATGAAGGGCAGGGCCATCAGCATCAGCCAGACGGGCTGGGTCAGCATCTGGATGCGGCTGATCAGGGTCACGCCATGCGTCACCAGCGGCACGACGGCCAGCGCGCTCACCAGGTAGCCCAGCCACAAGGGCAGGTGGAAATACAGCTCCAGCGCATAGGCCATGATGGCCGCTTCCAGCGCAAACAGGATGAAGGTGAAGGAGGCATAGACAAAGGAGGAAATGGTGGAGCCGATGTAGCCGAAGCCCGCGCCGCGCGTCAGCAGGTCCATGTCCACGCCGTAGCGGGCCGCGTAATAGCTGATGGGCAGGCCGGTCAGGAAAATGATCAGTCCTACCGTGAGGATGGCCCAGAAGGCGTTGATGAAACCATAGTGCACAGCGATGGTGCCGCCGATCGCCTCCAGGACGAGGAAGGAGATGGCGCCGAAGGCCGTATTCGCGACCCGGAACACGGACCATTTGCGAAAGGCGCGCGGCGTGAAGCGCAGGGCGTAGTCCTCGATGGTTTCGTTGGCCACCCAGGTGTTGTAGTCGCGCCTTATCTTGACGATACGTTGAACCGGCGCGGAGCTATTAGTGCCCATGTTTGGTGCAGAAGCGCTCATTTTGGGGATTTTTGGGTCTGATTGTCTCCTGTGTGCAATTACTATGCCCGACTTGCACAGGAATCCCCCGAACGGGGAATTGCTCTTCGGGTGGGGCTGATTTAGTATCGATTTATTCGATTGATAGAAGGCAATTTATGCGTTTTACACGCAATCAGGCCGCATGCATAATCCGCTCCATCCTTCAACTAGTGGAGCACTTACAATGAAAAAACTGATCGCCCTGGCCCTGGCCGCTGGTTTCTCGATCGCCGCCAACGCCGCTACCGAGACCTATGTCATCGACAACACCCACTCGTTCTCGCGTTTCGAGTACAGCCACTTCGGCTACTCGAACCAGCTGAGCCGCTTTGACAGCACCAGCGGCAAGATCCAGATCGACCGCGCCGCCAAGACCGGTTCCGTGGACGTGACCATCGATGCCAAGTCCGTCAGCACCGGCTCCCAGGTATTCAACGGCCATATCCAGGGCGAAGACTTCCTGGACACCGCCAAGTACCCGACCATCACCTACAAGTCGACCAAGTTCAACTTCAACGGCGACAAGCTCGCTTCGGTGGAAGGCAACCTGACCATCAAGGGCGTGACCAAGCCAGTCAAGCTGGACGTGACTTCCTTCCAGTGCATGGCCCACCCAATCCTGAAGAAAGATGCCTGCGGCGCCAACGCGGTTGCCACCATCAAGCGTTCCGACTTCAACGCCGGCAAGTACGCACCGTACGTTGCCGATGAACTGTCCCTGACGTTCGCTATCGAATCGATCAAGGAATAACCCTCCCGGCCTGCGTGCCGGGAATGCAGAGGAGAGTATTGTGAAACGAATGCTACTATCCGCTGCCTTGCTGGCAGCAGGCCTGTCCCAGGCGATGGCGACGGACCTGATCGTCACTAACGCCAAGGTGGCAACCATGGTGAAGGAAGGCGCTTTCGCGCAAGCCGTCGCCATGAAGGACGGCATCATCACCGCCGTCGGCAGCAATGCCCAGGTGATGAAACTGAAGAACCAGGGCACCCAGGTGATCGACGCGGGCGGCCGCACGGTCATTCCCGGCCTGAACGACTCCCACCTGCACATCATCCGCGAAGGCCTGAACTACAACGCCGAACTGCGCTGGGATGGCGTGACCTCGCTGAAGAAAGCGCTGTCCATGCTGAAAGAGCAGGCCGCGCGCACGCCGGACGGCGCCTGGATCAAGGTCGTCGGCGGCTGGAACGAATTCCAGTTCGAGGAAAAGCGCCTGCCCACGCTGGCCGAAATCAATGAAGCGGTGCCGGACAAGCCGGTCTTCATCCTCTACCTCTACGGCCTTGGTTTCCTGAACAAGAAGGGCATCGAGGTCCTCAAATACGACAAGACGACGCAGTACAAGGATGGCGTGGTCGAGCTGGATGCGGCGGGCAATCCCACCGGCCTGCTGATCGCCAAGCCGAACGCGCTGATCCTGTACTCCACGCTGGCCAAGACCGGCGCGCTGCCGCGCGAGCAGCAGGTCAACTCTACCCAGCACTACTACGCCGAGATGAACCGCCTCGGCGTGACCAGCGCCATCGATGCGGGCGGCGGCGGCCAGGCTTACCCGGACGATTACGCCGTCAGCCTGGAGCTGGCGAAAAACGGCAAGCTGACCGTGCGCACGTCCTACTACCTCTTCGCTCAGAATCCGGGCAAGGAGCTGGAAGAATACCAGCGCTGGCTCACGCTGACCAAGCCGGACAAGAATGAGCACATGTTCTATGCCAATGGCTACGTCACCGAAGGCGGCGGCGAGAACCTGGTGTGGAGCGCGGCCGACTTCGAGAACTTCCTCGAACCGCGTCCGGACATGCCGCCGCAGATGGAAAACGAGATGGAAGCCGTGCTGCGCCTCCTGATCAAGAACCGCTGGCCCTTCCGCATCCACGCCACCTATGGCGAATCGATCGAACGCGACCTGGCCGTGATCGAGAAGGTCAACAAGGAAATCCCGCTGAATGGCCTGCGCTGGTTCTTCGATCACGCTGAAACCATCACGGACGCGCAGCTGGAGCGCGTGAAGAAGCTGGGCGGCGGCGTCGCCGTGCAGAACCGCATGTACTTCCAGGGCGAGCATTACTGGAAGCAGTACGGCGCCCAGCAGCGCCAGATGCCGCCGATCCGCAAGATGCTGCAGATGCAGATTCCGGTGGGCCTGGGCACCGACGGCACGCGCGTGTCCAGCTACGGGCCGTGGCCATCGATTTACTGGGCCGTGACCGGCAAGACGGCGGGCGGGCTGCAAATCTGGCAGACGCGCGATATCCTGAGCCGCTACGAGGCACTCAAGCTGATGACGCAGGGCAGCGCCTGGATGAGCGGCGAGGAAAAGCTGAAGGGCGTGATCGCCAAGGGACAGTACGCGGACCTGGTGATCCTGCCGAAGGATTATTTCAGCATTCCAAGCTCGGAAATCAAGGACCTGGAAAGCGCGCTCACCATCGTCAACGGCAAGGTGGTCTACGCCGGCAAGGACTTCGGCAAGTTCGCTCCGGAGATGCCGCCCGTATTGCCGGAATGGAGCCCCGTGAATACGTACGGCGGTTACCAGAACGGTAAATAAAACGCCGCGTTACGCGAGCGGGGTGGCGCCGACGAGGCGTGTAGGGCGGATCATTGATCCGCCGTGCGTGCGGCCACGCGGCGCCCGCTCACACCCACCCCAACCACCCCAGAACCGCCCCCGCCGCCAGCAGCCAAAGCAAATGCACCCGCGTGCCCCAGATCACCACCCCGGCCACGATCGACAGCACCCACAGCCGCCAGTCCGCGGCAAAATCGCGGTCCACAGCCCCCAGCACGATCCCGGTCGACACCAGCAGTGCAATCACCAGCGGCGCCATGCCCTGCTTGAACGCGCGCACGCTGCGCAGCTCACGGTTGCGGTGTCCCCATGCCGACGCCATCAGCGTGATCGTGCTGCTGGGCAGCATAATGCCCGTCATCGTGCACAGCACGCCCAGCACGGCTGCCGCATGACTGCCCGCGTTCAGCCCTACATTCCAGCCCATCAGCGCGACGAACAGAATATTCGGTCCCGGCGCCGCCTGGGCGATGGCAATCGATTCATTGAACTGCGCCTGCGTCAGCCAGCCGTGCTGATCGACCAGGTAGCGCTGCATCTCGGCCGTGGTCGAAATCGCTCCGCCCACGCTCATGAAGGACAGCAGGAAGTAATGCCAGAACAGGTCCAGCCAGTCGTGCCAGGCCAGCACGATGTGCAGCGGCGCGTTCAGGGCAGCCTCCGGTAAGTCAGCCAGCAGCCCAGGCCGCCGATCACCAGCAGGGTAGGGAGCAGGGGCAGGCGCAGCCAGGCGCCGGCCGCCACGCCGGCAATCACCAGCGGCAGCGTGATCCACAGCGGCAGGGGATGGCGCGCCAGCGTCGGCAGCATCTTCACGCCGGTCGCCGCAATCATGCCGGCCGCCACGGCCGTCATGCCGCGCAGTGCGCCGACGAGGTGCGGATTGTCGGAGTGATGGGTGTACAGGGTGGCGACAGCCAGCACGACCAGACTGGGCAGGGCCAGCAAACCGCCCAGCGCAGCGATTGCGCCGCGCAAGCCGAAGTAGCGATGGCCCAGCATCAGCGACAGGTTGACCACGTTCGGCCCCGGCATGATCTGCGCCACCGCCCAGTCTTCGAGGAATTCCTCGTCCGTCATCCAGCGCTTGCGCTCGACCAGCTCGCGCTGTGCCACAGAAAGTACGCCACCGAAGCCCTGCAGTGCCAGCAGGGTGAAGGAGAGGAACAGGTCGGCCGTAGATTTAGGCCGTTGAAGTTGGGATGCTGTCATTGACTTTCAGTATTAATAGGCAATACTAGCACCACCCAACCCTGTCGCCAAAGGATTCCCATGGACACCCTGCAACTTCAGACCCAGCGGGCAGACCGCTTCAGCAGCCAGATCGTGGACCGAGGCATCAAGGTTCAGGAAAGTTTCAGCACGCTTTGCGCGATCGAATACATGAAGTCCCACAACATCCATCCCGACGTTATCGAACGTGTGCTGCTGCAACCGGCCCAGCGCCGCAAAGAAACCCCCTGAACTCCCCGCGTCCCTCTTATCTTGCAATGCTGCAATGCAAACAGCAGCAGGGATGGTTATGCACATTTGGTGACCAAAAGCACGATGGCGTGCGGGCTTGACATTGTATCCGTGTGACAATTGGTGAGATTCTAAATCACTGATTTTATTGGGAAAGTTTTCTGCCTGCGCAACGGGCAGTTTGTTGAAAAGGCCGTCATTAAAGCCTGTTTGGCTTGTCAATAGCACCTTATCAACAAAGATATCCACAAACAGTGTGGATAATCGCAGAAAACCTTTACAATCAGAAACTTAGCTCAGGATTTTGCCCTGGACAGAGAAATCGCCGGGTTCGTCGCCTGGACGGGCCTGGATGTTGACGCTGGTCGCCGGCAGGCCGATCGAGAGTTCGCCGGACCAGCTTTCGCCATGTTGCAGCGCATCCAGCACTTTGGCCGCATCCTGCTGCTGTTCCGTCAAGTTTTTCAGCTCGGCGTAATTGCGCAGCGACGAGATCACCGTGGTGAACAGCTTGCGCGTGGTGAGGTCGGTCTTGCACCAGAAATCGTTGATGTCGTAATCGAGAATGATGCCGTGCTCCAGCGCCTGGCCGGGCTGGCCCGTGCGCAGCACGATGCGCACCAGCTGGTTCTTCAGCTCGCTGCGGATCTGGTTGGCCACGCGCAAGCCGGCATCGCTGGTTTCCATGATCACGTCCAGCAGCACCAGGGCCACGTCCGGGTTATTGCGCAGCGTGGTCAGCGCTTCCTCGCCGCTGTAGGCGTGCAGGAAGCTGAGGCGGCGGCCCTGGAAGCAGGCATTGCTCAAGGAGAATTTGGTAACAACGTGCACGTCGACATCGTCGTCGACGATCAGCACACGCCATGGCGCCGGCGTGGCCGCCTGGGCCTGCTCGTCGGGGGAGGGATGGGCATCGTCTTCTATCATCCAGCCTTCGCTGGAATCTTCTTCAGGAACTTTTACGTCCATGCGTTTTTATCCCGCAATATAGTCATGATCTATGCGTCTTCCCACTGCCCACACTATTCCTGAGCAGCATTTTTGTCAAAGAAAACAGCGGCGCGAATTGTATCGCTTATGAAAATATTTTTCACCAGCTTGAATTGTTGCACTAAAGCATACAAACGCGTTCGCTAAGTTATTGATTTTATGAGCGAAAATTTCTGCCTTTGAAACGGGCAATTTGTAGGAATCCGCGCCGTTAAGGGCGAAATCGATTGTCAAGGCCCTCTTTTCCACATGCTTATCCACAGCAGGAGTGGATAAGTCATGAAAAGCCTTTGAAAACAAGCAGCCTACCACGTCTTCATGGAGAAGGTTGTGAATGATAGTGATTCGCATTTATAATGGTTGAATGATCACAGGCTCCCTGCGCAGCTGGCTGCGCGATATCCACCTCTATCTCGCGCTGCTGTTCGGCCTCCTGTTCGTGTCCGCCGGGACGACGGGCGTGCTGCTGGCGTGGAATCACGAGCTCGACGCGTCGCTCAATCCGGCCCTGCTGCAGTCGCGCGCCGCGCCTTCCGAGGCCGCGCCGGTCACGCCCGAAAAGGTGGAAGCTGTACTGGCCCGCCTGTCCCAACTGCCGGGCTACGGCAAGCCGACCAACCTGATGCTGCCCGATGACCAGCATGACGTGTTTGTCGCCTGGTATCGCCCTGCCGCGCGCCACAAGACCCTGTTCGGCACCGACCTGCAGCGCCAGGTGATGGTGGACCAATATACGCTCGAAGTGCTGGGCGAGCGCAATTACGGCGAGTTCGGCCTGTCGCGGCCGCTGCTGATGCCCACCCTGTTCCACCTGCACCGCTACCTGCTGGCAGGCGAGGGCGGCAAATGGGTCACCGGCGTCACGGGCTGCATGCTGTTCCTGACTTCGCTGATGGGGCTCGTCCTGTGGTGGCCGAAGGCGACCTGGACGTCGATCCGCAAGTCGCTGACAGTGCGCGGCCACCTCACTTCCCGCCAGTTCAACTACAGCTTCCACCGCGCCGCCGGTTTCTTCATGACCCCTTTGCTGGCCATGCTCGGCTTCTCGGGCATGGTGATGAACCTGCCGGACTTGGTACGTCCCGTGATCGGCGCCGTGTCCACGCTGGAGCCAAACGACAAGCTGGCCAACGGCGCCGCTGACGGCCGCAAGCTGATTACCGCTTCCGCCGCGATGGCCGCCGCGCAGGGCGCCGTGCCCGAAGGCCGCATCTCGCGCGTCACCCTTGGCAGCGCCAAGGCGCCCTACGAAATCCGCATGCGCCAGGCGGCTGAAGTGCGCAAGGGCGACGGCAACACGCGAATCAGCGTAGACGCATACAGCGCCTCCGTGCTGCGCGTACGCAACCCGCTGACCGCGCCATCCGGCGACAATTTCCTGAACTGGATGTTCCCGCTGCACACCGGCGAAGCGTTCCACCTGCCGGGGCGTATACTGATCTCGATCACCGGCATCACGCCCTTGCTTTTCATGGTCACCGGCCTAGTGCTCTGGCTCGGCCGCCGCGCCATGCGCCGCCAGGCGCGCCAACTCGCGCAATCCAGCGCGCCCATGCCGGAGCGTGTGCAAAAAGTCGGTTGAAGCCGGCTACAGGGAGCCGCCATGGCCAATACTGATTTCGCTGCGCAGCCGCCGCTGCCGACCGAGGATCTTGAACGGCGCCGGCGCCAGGTCTATCCCACCTTGAACGAGCAGCAGATGCGGCATGTGCGCCGCTATGCTGTCGAGCGCGGCTTCGCCGACGGTGAAACCGTCTTCCAGGCCGGCCGACTGACCTCGGGCATCATGTTCGTGCTGCAAGGGGCTATCCGCGATTATCGACACGATGGCTTCGACAACGACCAGTTGATGGTGACCCTGCTGCCTGGCCAGTTCACCGGCGACGTTGGCCAGCTTTCCGACCGGCCCGCCATGAGCGACGGCGTTGCCGTGGGCGAGCTGCATGTGCTGCACGTGTCCTGCGATGCCTTCCGTGCGCTGGTGCTGGCATTCCCCGAAATGGGCGAGCTGCTGGTACGGGCGCTGATCCTGCGCAGTGTGTCATGGCTGGCCCGCAATTCCGGCGGGCCTGTCATCATCGGCCCGCGCGGACTTGGCCGCATCCATGCCCTGCAAAGTTTTCTGACGTCGAATGGCCATCCGCACACCGTGCTCGATCCCGCGGACGATGAGCGTGCCGCGCAGGTGGCGGCGCGGTATGGGCG
>DASWYX010000403.1:0-11782 GCA_036404755.1 Pseudoduganella sp. | reverse complement strand
ACTCGCCGAAGTGCGCGTCCATAGTCGGTGTGCTGCTGGCGCAGCCTGCCAAGCCGGCTGCGGCGAGCAGCAGGGCGGCGGCGCGAAAGATTTGCTGGTTCATGGCTGCCTCCTAGTTGACGTCGAATCCGCCGGCGGACTTGCCTGCGCGGGCTGCGGGTTGGGGCGATCCGGCGGGTGGTTCGCCCTCCAGTTTTCCTTGCAACATGCGGTCTGCGCGGTTCGGCTCGATGTAGCCGGCGGTCGGCAGCTTGTCCTCGTAGCCGGGTGGCAATGGCTTGACCAGGCGTGGCGTGATCACGAATACCAGTTCCGAGCGGTCGGTCTGGAAATCGTTGGAGCGGAACAGGGCGCCCAGCACCGGCACTTCGCCAAGGAAGGGAACGGCCTTGATATTGGTCGTCGAGTTGTTCTTGATCAGGCCACCGATGGCGAAGCTCTGGCCGTCGTACAGCTGGACCACCGTAGCGGCGCGGCGGGTCGTGAACGAGGGCAGGATGGCCGTGCCGTTGATGCCGGTGGCGGTGATGCCGATACCGTCCTTGTTCAATTCGGACACTTCCGGCGCCACCTTCAGGTTGATTCGGCCGCCTTCCAGCACGGTGGGGGTAAATTTCACGGCCACGCCGAATTCCTTCTCTTCCAGGCTGATCACATTGGCGCCGTTGGCGGCGGCCTGCGACACCGGAATGAAGATCTTGCCGCCGGCGAGGAAGCTGGCTTCCTGGCCGCTGATGGCCATCAGGTTCGGTTCGGCCAGCACTTTCACCAGGCCGTCGCGCTTCTGCGCGTCGATGGTCAGGAAGTTGCCGTTGCGGCGGTTGAAGGCGTCGGCCACCGAGGGATTGCCGGTCAGGAGGTTGGACAGTAGGGTATAGGTCCAGTTGCCCACGGTGTGGCTCACGCCAAGGCTGGTGCCCAGCTGGTCGACCAGGGACTTCGACACCTCGGCCACTTTCACTTCCAGCATCACCTGCTGCGGCGCGGCGACGGTCATCATGTTGATGATCTTGGGCGAGATGACCAATTCGCTGGCGCCGCCGCTGGTCTGCTGCTGCATCGCCTGCGCACCGGCGGCCGTTGCGGCGGCGCGGTTGCGGCTCAGGTAAGCGTTGGCCATGGACAGCACGCGGTCTGCGACCATGACATCGGGCACATTGCCGGCCAGGATCAGCGAGTCGGCGGCCGATGATACCCTGACCATGCCTTTGACGCCGGTCATCTTGTCAATGCCATCCTGCAGGGCCACGGTATCCAGGCTGACGGTCAGGTCGCCGATCACGGTGTCGCCGTTCTTCTGCCACAGGATCAGGTTCGTGGTGCCGACAGCGCGGCCGAGGATATACAGTTCGCGTGGATTGATCAGGATCACATCCGCCACGTGCGAGTCGCCGACGGCCACGCGCGAGGCGGCAGAGGGCAGCCGGATGATGGTGGACTTGCCCTCGGCCAGCTGCATGGCGGGCGCCATTTCCGTGCGGCCTTGGCCGACCGCTTCCGTGCCCGGCATTTCGCTGGCGGATTGGGCCTTCGTGTTCCTGCCGGCCTTGGCGGGCGCCGCTTCGGGCGCCGGCGCCGCCGCTACGGCAGGCAGCGCAAAGGCCAGCGCCACGGCCGCGCACAGCCCCCGCATGACTGCCTTGCTTACCGGGATGCTTGTTGTTTTCATGGCTTGCTCCTGTATGGTCAGAATTGCTGGCTGCTGCGTTCCAGGCCCTTGATCACTTCAACCTTGTTGGTGGGCGCCGGTGCCGGTGCCGGAGCGCGCCGCACGGGAGCTGGGCGCGGCGCTTCGGCTTTCGGGGCGGGCGCCGGCTGCTGCAGGGCCAGCAAAGTGGTCTTGGTGGCGCCGCGGGTGTCGACGGGTTTCGGGTCGACCTGGTTGCGCAGCACCAGGGACAGGCTGCCGACGCTGCGCGCCAGGTCCAGCTTTTCCACCTGTTCCGGCGTCAGTTCCAGGGTTACGGCGTTCACCACTTTCGGCTTGGTTTCGTCGCGGTTCGCTTCCTGCGCCACGGCCAGCACCAGGATGCGCTCCAGCACGATCTTCGAAATATTCGGGTCCTTGGTGGCGTTGCGCTGGCCTTCTTCCTGTGTGTTGACCAGGATGTCCACATAGTTTCCTGGGAGGGCGAAACCTGCCACGCCGACCACGTCGTTGACGCGCACCGTCATCGCCCGCTTGCCTTCGGCCACCACGGCGGACAGGCCGCCTTGGGTACCCGGAGGCGCCAGCTTCGATTCGAGAATCGGCTCGCCGCGCAGGATGCTGCTGCGGGCCACACGGGTATCGAGCATCTTGGCTTCCTTGATGGCGCCGGGCGGCTGGACGCTGGTGGGCCAGTCGACCATCGAAATCATTTCCGGCGTGATGCGGGCGCCCAGGCTGATGTCGACTTGCGCGACGGCGACCTTGGCGGTGGAGGTGGATGCCTGGGCATTGATCCAGCGCGCGGCCATCATCACGGCCCCGAGGGCCAGGATTACGGCTACCACCATCATTACGAGTGCACGTGTATTTCTCATGTCAGTCCCCTTGAATCAATGCCCCTCAGGCGTGGGCAAAATAGTTATCCCAGGCCCAGTCCAGGCCCGCTATGTCGAGTGAAGGAATACGGCCTTCGTAGATGGCCAGGTCGCGCAGCTGCGACAGCAGGTCGCGCGGATAGCACGCCATCAGCGGGCGCTGCTCGTCCAGGTGGCGCCGCATCAGCCAGTCGAAGGCTTCGCTGTTGAACATCAGCGAGAAGCGGCTGCAGACCTGGCGGAACACGGTTTCGTACTGCTGCGGCGTGAGGGGGCCGACATGGATCTTGTAGCCCAGGCGGCGCAGGAAAGAGCCGTCAGCCAATGATTCAGGTGGCAGGTTCGAGGAGAACACGACGACCACGTCGAAGGGCACGGCGAATTTGTAGCCGTTCTGCAGGGCGAGGTAGTCGACCTGGCGGTCCATCGGCACGATCCAGCGGTTCATCAGTTCGACGGGCGAGCAGCGCTGGCGGCCCAGGTCGTCGATGATGAAGATGCCGCCGTTGGCCTTCAGGTGGGGCGGCGCCTGGTACAGGCGGGTCGTATGGTCGAAGCGCAGGTCCAGCATTTCCATCGTCAGCTCGCCGCCGGTCAGCACGCACGGTCGGGTGGAGCGCACCCAGCGCTGGTCGCGCGGCACGCGGCGGTCGAAGATCATGCCGGACGGCAGATGGTCTTCGATGGCGTTGTGCACGGCCGGGTCATACAGCGGGATGATGTCGCCATCGACCAGCAGCGCATGCGGTACGGCGACCTGGCCGCGCAGCAGGCCGTTGAGACGCTCGGCCAGGTAAGTCTTGCCGCTGCCTGCCGGGCCGTGGACGAAGATGGCGCGGCCCGAATTCATCGCGGCGCCCAGCTGGTCCAGCACACTGGGGCTGGCGACGATGCCGTTGAAGACTTGCTGGATGTGGCCGCGCTTGACTTCCATGCCGGCCACGCTGTGCGCCTGCACGCGCGCCGTGTAGTCAGTGTAGGTCACGGGCGCGGCGCCGGCATAGCTGTCGCGGCGCACGAAATCGCTGGCGCGCAGGCGGCCAAGGTCGGTCAGGTTGTAGACGATGTCGGCATCGGTGTTGCTGTTGCCGCGGCGGACCATTTCCACCAGTTTTTCGGTACGCATGTAGCCAATGACCGGATCGATCACGCTCAGCGCCAGTTTCAGGTGGAAGGCCAGTTCGTTCAGCTTGACCTGGCCGCGCTGGTGCAGGATCTTGGCCGTCAGCTCGACCAGCAGCTGGAAGGGCAGGCCAGTGTCTTCAACCCTGCGGGGCGCGGCAACCCGCAGCGGGTCTTCCGCCCAGGGCCGGTTGGCATTGTCTTCAATATCGGCAGGCATGGGGCACCTCGTTCAAAATACCATTGGGAGCAGGCGGTACTTCACCTGGCGCATGTAGAAGCGGTAGTCGGAGTCCTGGCTCAGGAAGCGTTCTTCGCGGTACAGGCGGATCACCAGCAGCAGGCCGGCGGCAAGCCCGACGGCGATATTGCGTCCGCTGGTGTTCAGAAGCACATAGCCCGTGTAGGACAGCAGGTAGCTGGCATACAGGGGGTGTCGCACCAGGCGGTACATGCCGGTGGTCTTGATGATGCGGCGCGCGGCGACCAGGCCGAAGCTGCGGTTCAGAGACAGCAGGCCGGCCAGCTGCATGGTCACGCCGACCACGATCAGCACCCGCCCTGCGGCCAGGTTTTGTTCGACGGTCGGTGCGAACAGCAGTGGGGCGACCATGGACGCCAGCATCACGCCCCAGTCCAGCGGCAGGTGCGACACGGAGGCCGGCTCGGAACGGAGCACGAACAGCACGGCGATCAAGGTTTCCGATGCACAGAACAGCAGTTGCGACCAGTCGCCGGACAGCTGGTAGATGCGCACATGGCTGAAGGCGAAGAAGGCCCACAGGACGGTCAGCGCGATGGTGCTCACGATGCCGGCTGGTTTGGATGCGGTCAGGGTGGTAGCGGTTTTCATGATCTCGTCCTGAATAAGTTCACTGCCAGAGGGACCAGCCGGTAAGCCGGGTCAGCACCAGGTAGGCGGTTGTGCCGGTTGCGATCGCGACGGCATAAGGCAGTTTGCCGGTCGTCTGCGCCATTTCGCCGGCGAAGCCGCCTGGGGTGGCGGCGTGCAGCACGCCGTTCATCAGCAACTGGCGCACGTTGGCCAACACACGGCCCAGGTGGCGTCCGTACAGCGCGACGCCGAGGGCCAGCACGCCGCCGACAACGGCGGTGGCTAGCATCGCGCCCACTGCGTCCTTCGGGCCGAGGAAGACTCCGATCATCGCCATCAGCTTGACGTCGCCGGCGCCCATCGCACCCAGTGCATACATGGGTAGCAGCAGGCCGAAGCCGGTCAGCATGCCGCTTGCCGCGCGCAGCAGGCCGAGGCCGCCGAAGGGGTGGGCGAACAGGCCGGCACCCGGCGTGACAAGGCCTTGCAGGGCGAAGCCGGCCAGCAGGCCAAGCAGCACCAGGCCATTCGAGATGCGGCGGCTCTGGACATCGGTCCACACGGCGCGGACCAGTAAGCCAAGCAGCAGCAAGGCCGGCAGCAGCATGCGCAGATCAATGGCCATGGCGCACCTCAACCACTTTCTTGCTGACCCAGCCGGACAGCAACCAGATCAGCGCGGCGCCGACGGCGGCGACATAGCCATCGATAGCGTAGTGCCAGGCCAGGTGGACGGAGCCCACCAGGATCACGGCGAAGAACAGCGTCAGCGCGACGCCGGCCGCGGGATGCAGGCGCCAGCCAAGCAGGGCCAACAGGGCGGCGCTGGCCACATGCATGCTGGGCATGGCCGAGATGCCGTAGGCGGAGCTGACCGAAACGCGCGACTGGTCATGCCACAGCAGCTCCTGCATCGCAAGCGCGGGCACGGCCGCCTGCTCGCTTGCCTGGCGCAGGTAGTGGAGCAGGCCGGCATAGGGATCCGGTGCGTTGCTCACCAGTGCGAAATAGCAGGGGCCGGCAGACGACAGGCACAGCGCGAGCACATTGCCCAGCAAAATCCAGCAGCCCACAAAGCTGAGCAGGAATTGCATGCGCAGCCTGCGCTGCTCGATGGACAAGGCCATCCAGTACAGCATGCCGAACATTAAAAAGAACCAGAAATGGTAGGCCGCGTTGATGACGGATGTGATGTAAGGGTGGCCCAGCGCAGCGTGCAGCCAGACCCACGGCTGGACGCCGCCATGCAGCAACTGGTCGGCGACGGCCAGCCGCTCGTCCCAGGAGAATGGGTGCATCATGGGCAGTGACGACTTGATCAGGCTGAAGCTGGCGGCGAAGACCGGGATCAGCACGATGGCGGGCAGGGCGAACAGCAGGCGGTCGCGGCTGATGTACGCTTGCAGCGAGCCGCCAAGGTGGCGCAGCAGCTGGCGCGGGCGAATAATGACCATCACATAGACCGCGTAGCCACACAGGGCGAATATGGGCGCGATCAGCATGCTGAAGATCACGCCGGAAATCTGGAGCTGGCGGGCTGCGAAGGAGGCTTGTACCAGCAGGGCGGCCAGCAGGTGCAGTGCGACCAGGGCGATCAGCACGCTGTGTTCGGCCAGGCTGGCGCGCACGATGCCGCCATGGCGATGTTGTTGCAGGGAGATCATGGAACGGCCCTCAGCAACTCATTCTTGATATATTCGTAGAGATTGCCGATGGTGTTGCCGGCCATGGTGACGGAAACGACGATCACTGCAGCGATCAGTGAACCGAGGAGAGCATATTCAATCGAGGAGACAGCAGACTGGTCCTGGATGAATCTGGCGGCGTAATGGCGCATGACGACCTCGGCTTGATGGGGGAAAAAACCGGGGAGCGAGCGCTCCCCGCAAGGCGCTGATTACGACGGAGTTACCAGTTTGGTGCCGATATAGGAGAAGATCGCGTCCAGCTTGGTGCCGACGGTGGTTACCGAAACGATGATGACCACGGCGATCAGTGCAGCGATCAGGCCGTATTCGATTGCAGTCACGCCGTCTTCGTCGCGGATGAATTTTTGAATGGCTTTCATGATGAATCCCTTTCGGTTTAGTTGACGATCTCAGTGCACTACTTTTGTTGCAGTTCCGCGGTACAGCAGATCCGCTTCACATGCTCTTTCCAAGCGCCAGAAGCACAATGATTCCGACGACAACAGTCAGTGAGGCTACAAGCACATATTCGTAGAACGAGCCGCCATCTTCTTCTTCAAGAAAATTCCTGCTGTCGGTTGGTGGCTGCTGGTCTTGGCGCATGCTGTGCTCCGGACATGGTTGTGTTGGCCTTGCCTGGTTTAGTCTCAGCCGACAGTGTTTGCCGTGCTGATGAGTTCACTTTAGTAACTCGGGGGGCATGCGACATCGGACAGGCGTCCTTTTGTGTTCAGGACACCGCGCGCGATTTGAGTGTGAGAATCCGTGACAATTGTCACGGATGAAGAGGACGTGCAGAGGCGAAAGGCCTTATACGTCGGCCTGGTCGAGGCGGTGCTTGGTGGCGAAAACGTAGAGGTCCAGGCGGTTGCTGACGCCCAGTTTGTGGTAAATCTGCGTCAGGTGATTGCGCAGCGTGTGCTCGGAAATGAACAGCTGTTGCGCCAGCGCCTTGTTGACGGCGCCGCCGCCTGTGGCAATCAGGCTGCAGATACGGCGTTCCTTCGCCGTCAGCTGGGCGATCTTGTCCAGGTCGGGGTCCTGGCGCCGGGTGGCTTGCGGATTGCGCATGGCTTCGAATACGCGGCTCAGGGCCACGCCATCGAGCCACAGCTCGCCCTCATGCACTTTCTCGATCGCCTTCAGCACGGCTTCGGCCGGTTCATCCTTGCTGACCACGCCGCGTGCGCCGCGCATGACGGCGTTATCCAGCACGTCGCGGTCGCGCGTGCCGGACAGGATCAGGATGCGCGAACTTCCGCTCCGTTGCGTCAGGTCGGGAATGATATCGATGGAACTGCAGCCCCCGAGGTCGATATCGAGCAGGATGACATCGGGTTGCAATTCGCTAGCGAGTTCGAGCGCGCTATCGCAATCGCGCGCCGTGCCGGCGACGACCATGTGGCCGGCATCGCTTTCAATCAGCTTGCTCAAACCCCAGAGCAAGGTCTTATGGTCGTCGACCAGCAAGATGCGAATGCGCTTCATAGCTTGCGCCATACGAGCCTCCTACACGGGAATGACGATCTGCACCGCAGTGTTATTGTGCCGTCCCTGCTGGACTCGCGCTACACCTCCCAGGGCGGCAGCGCGCTCGGCGATGGAACTCGGCGTAAAGTCTAGCACCGGATGGCCATTGCATTCGTTCTCGATGCGCACCGAGAGCTGGCCCGCGGAGCAGGCCAGTTCGATAAAACCGTGCCGCGCTGTCGTGTGTTTGCATATATTGCTCATGCCTTCGTTGACGATCTGGAAGATTTCCGCTGCGAGGCGGTCGCTCATATGGAGTTCGCCGTGGGTATCGACGGCGATATGGACATCGTAAAACTGGCGCATTTGCGAGGCTTGCCGCCGCAGGGCAATCAGCAGTTCGGGTTCCTTCATTTCCAGTCCGCCGCGCAGGCTCCTGGCGTAGTTGCGCAGGTCGCGAATCACCTGCTGCGTCATGTCGATCAGGTTATCGAGATCGCCGTTCAGGGGATTGCCCGGTTCGGCCCTCTTTCGGATAGCACTGACGCCGTGGCGCAGGCCGATATAGGGCTGGATTGTGGTGTCATGCAAGTCGCGCGCAATACGTTCCCGCTCGCGCAACACTGCTTCCGATGCCATGCGGTCCAGCAGTTCGATGTTCTCGATGACGGGGAAGGCCTGGGCGGCAATGCGGTGCAGGAAGAGGGCGTCGGACTTGCCGAACTGGTGATGCTGGGAGATCACATACAGCCGTCCGCTGCCCCGCCGCAGCGGCAGCGGCACGGCGATCAGGGAGGAGGCGTCGAGCAGGTCGGCCAGCGCCTGTCCCGGCGCGGGATCGCGCACGCTCCAGCGCTGCGTGCCGGTGTTGAAGGCGCTTAATCGCGGTGCGCGCTGCAGCCAGCCACGGAAACGCTGGCGCAGCAGCAGGATGTCGTCGGCCTGGCCCACCAGCAAGGGGGCGGCGGCATCGGCGCTGAGCATGCTGGCGTGGACGGGGCGGTCGGCGCTGTCGGCGCTGGCCGTGCGCAGGCTCCAGCTGTCGGCGCCATTGTCCTGCATCAGCAGGATGCAGCTTTCCGCATGGTAGAAGCGGCGCGTGTGGTCCAGTACGCTGGCAATGGTGCGGTCCACGCCGAAGCGGGGATTGGCCAGCTGGCTGACGGCGTGCATCAGCTCCAGGCGCTGGCGCTGCATCATGGCCATGCCGCCCCAGTGGGAAATCATGTAGCCGAGGGCCAGCAGGAAGGTGGCGCGCAGCATGACGCGCGCCAGGTCGATGTCGGACTGCGCGGTCAGCGATGTCAGGGCCACGGCGGCGGCGGACACCAGGGTGATGCGAGCGCCTTCCTCGTGCCCGTGGCTGAAGGAGGCGGTCAGGACGGCAAAGAAGAACAACAGGTAGAAGAAGCTGCTGTCGCCGCCCGTGAAATAGGTCATCAGCGTGAACCAGCAGACGTCCAGCCAGGACACGACCTTCGGGTGGACGTGGATCGAGCGGCTTGCCAGCACGAGCAGGATCAGGCTTTGCGCCGTATAGGCGACAAAAGTGAAGACCGATGCGGTACTGCGGCGGCCGACGACCTCCGGGTCGACAATCAGTGTCAGCAGGCATGCGATGGCCAGTACCAGCCGCATCCACCTGACCATCGAGGCATCAGAAGTGTCCTTGTCGTTATCCACGCTCGCACCCAGCTGAACTACTTGTTGTATTGACGCCCGTCTGATGCGAGTTTAAGCGGGATATTTACTAAATGTCAACGCGAATAGTTGTTTTTTCGGAACTATGGCTGCTCTCTTGAAAACCGACAAGATGGCCCCCATGTGGCGTCCGAGCGCCAGTACACTGGCATTTTTATAAGACTATGGAGTAAAGATGGCTGACCATAAAGAAACTCTGGGCTTCCAGGCCGAAGTCAAGCAACTGCTGCAACTGATGATCCACTCCCTGTATTCGAACAAGGAGATCTTCCTGCGCGAGCTGATTTCGAACGCCTCCGACGCGGCCGACAAGCTGCGCTTCGAAGCGATCAACAATGACGCACTGTACGGCAATGACCACGAGCTGAAAATCAAGGTCAGTTTCGACAAGTCCGCCCGTACGATCACTATTTCCGACAACGGCATCGGCATGAGCCGCGACGAGGCCATCGCCCACCTCGGCACCATCGCCAAGTCGGGCACCAAGGAATTCTTCGGCCGCCTGTCCGGCGACCAGCAGAAGGACGCCGCCCTGATCGGCCAGTTCGGCGTGGGCTTCTACTCCGGCTTCATCGTGGCCGACAAGATCACCGTGGAATCGCGCCGCGCCGGCCTGGAAGCGAACCAGGGCGTGCGGTGGGAATCGGGCGGCGAGGGCGACTACACCGTCGAGGATATCGAGAAGCCGAACCGCGGCACCGACATCATCCTGCACCTGCGTGAAGGCGAGGACGAGCTGCTGTCCGGCTGGAAGCTGAAGTCCATCATCCGCAAATACTCCGACCATATCTCGCTGCCGATCCAGATGCAGAAGGAAGAGTGGGACGAGGAGAAGAAGGAAAACGTCCTGAAGGACGAGCTGGAAACCATCAACCAGGCGAGCGCCCTGTGGGCGCGCAGCAAGAACGACATCACCCAGGAACAGTACGACGAGTTCTACAAGCACGTATCGCATGACTTCGCGGCGCCGCTGACCCATACCCACAACCGGGTGGAAGGCCGCAGCGAATATACCCAGCTGCTGTACATCCCGGCCAAGGCGCCGTTCGACCTGTGGGACCGCAACAAGCGCGGCGGCATCAAGCTGTACGTGAAGCGCGTGTTCATCATGGACGATGCCGAGCAGCTGATGCCGACCTACCTGCGCTTCGTCAGGGGCGTGATCGACTCGGCCGACCTGCCGCTGAACGTGTCGCGCGAAATCCTGCAGGAATCGCGCGACGTGAAAGCGATCCGCGAAGGCTCGACCAAGCGCGTAATCGGCATGCTGGAAGAACTGGCGAACTCGGACGAGCAGGACAAAAAGGACAAGTACACCACCTTCTGGAACGAATTCGGCCAGGTGCTGAAGGAAGGCATCGGCGAGGACTTCGCCAACAAGGACCGTCTGGCCAAGCTGCTGCGCTTCGCTTCCACGCATAACGACAACGCCGACCAGACGGTGTCGCTGGCGGACTACGTGGGCCGCATGAAGGAAGGCCAGGAAAAGATTTACTACGTGACCGCCGACAGCTACACGGCAGCGAAGAATTCCCCGCACCTGGAAATCTTCCGCAAGAAGGGCGTGGAAGTGCTGCTGCTGACGGACCGCGTGGACGAGTGGATGCTTTCCTTCTTCACCGAGTTCGAAGGCAAGGAGCTGGTGTCCGTGGCCAAGGGCGGCCTGGACCTGGGCCAGCTGGAAGACGAAGCGGAGAAGAAACAGCACGAGGAAACCGAGACCGAGTACAAGGACCTGGTCGCGAAGATGAAGGAAGCGCTGGGCGACAAGGCCAAGGAAGTGCGCGTGACCTTCCGCCTGACCGATTCGCCGGCCTGCCTGGTGGCGGACGAGCATGAGCTGTCCGGCAACCTGCTGCGCATGCTGAAGGCCGCAGGCCAGAACGCACCGGAGTCCAAGCCGATCCTGGAAATCAATCCGAACCACCCGCTGGTCACCCGCCTGAAGTACGAAGACGCGGCCAGCGCCAAGTTCAAGGATTGGTCGCACATCCTGTTCGACCAGGCCATGCTGGCCGAGGGCGGCACGCTGGCCGATCCGGCAGCCTTCGTCAAGCGGCTGAACGAAATGCTGCTGAACGCCTAAGCGGCGGGGCGGCTTGCGCGGCGCCAGACCAGCCAAAGCAAGCCGCCCAGTACGAAGGGTCCAATCTGCACCGGCGCGATGGCGCCGGTGATCATCATCAGCGCCGGCGTGGCCCATGCCAGGACCATAACCGGCCGCTCCCACGGCAACCAACCATAACGCAAGGCTTCCCTCGCCAGCCAGGCGAGCGGGAAAGCCAGCCATGCCAGGTCGTAATCGAATACATAGGGACTGACGAAGAAGGTCGCGCACATCAGCGCCGCGTTCTTCATCGGCTGCGGCGCGCCCCGGCGCCAGACCTGCCACGTCACCAGCGCTGCAGCCACTGCGGCGGCGGCATGCAGCGCGTACGCA
>DASWYX010000402.1:0-3213 GCA_036404755.1 Pseudoduganella sp. | reverse complement strand
TTAGGTTTAGGTTTTAGGTCTTAAAGACCTTACTCGAAGGCCGCATCCTCGGCGCCGCATCCGACTGCCGGCGGATCAGCGAAAAATCGACCAGCAAATGTTCCGGCTCCTCCGGCGTGCCCTCGCGTTCGGCGCGGATCTGCCGCACGAGAAACTTCACGGCCGTCTCGGCCATATCAGCAATCGGCTGCCGCACGGTGGTCAGCTCCGGCCAGATGGTCGTCGCCAGCGCCGTATCGTCGAAGCCCGCCACGGTCAGGTCGCCCGGCACATCCAGGCCCATGCGGTGGGCGATCGCCACGGTGGCTGCCGCCATATCGTCATTGCTGGCGAAGATGGCGGACGGGCGCTGCTCCAGGCTCAGCAGCGACTCCGCCGCATCGAGGCCGGAGCGATAGGTGAACATGCCCTGCACCACCAGCTCCGGCGGCGTATTGACGTTGCGGTCCTTGATCGCGGCCTTGAAGCCGGCCAGGCGGCGCGCGGAAGCCGTCTGGTTCGGATTGCCGATAACGAAGCCGATGCGCTGGTGGCCCAGCGAGATCAGGTGGTCGGTCATGGCATAAGCAGCCTGGTAGTCGTCGATGCTGACGGCGCTTACGCGCTTGTCCGGCAGGCCGCAAGCCACGGCCACCGCAGGCGTGCCCGACCTGGCGATCAGGTCGATCAGGCCGCCCACATCGCACAGCGGCGGCGGCAGGATGATGCCGTCCGCTCCGTTATCGATCAGGCGCTGGGTCATGTCCTTCCACTGCTCGCCCTCGCACTTTTCCACCACCAGCTGCACATTGTTCAAGCTGGCCTGGTTCAGCAGGCCGACCAGGAATTCCGTCAGGTAGCCGGCGGACGGGTTGCTATACAAGAAGCCGATGCGGATTGGGCGAACGCCCGCCAGGCGGCGTGCCGCCTGGTTCGGCACATAGTTCAGCGCCGCCACCGCCTCGTCCACCTTCTTGCGCGTGCTTGCGCGCACATTCGGATCGCCGTTCATCACGCGCGACACCGTCATCGGCGACACCCCTGCCAGCTTGGCGACATCCGACATCGTCGGCGCTCCCGGCTTTGCGGCTGGCTCCACTTCCGGCTTCACCTGTTTTCTGGTCATCTTCCTGCAGTTTTGGAAATTGTTATAACAATCGGGACTCTACCACAGCGTTAATTAACCGTGGCCAGGTGCATAGGGGAACTGCAGCGACTTGTAGTATTCCAGCGTCTGCGGCGGCGCTTTCACGCCGGCCGGCAGCGGCAGCCCGTTCACGGACTGGAAGTAGGCGATCGACGCGTCACGCCACCATTGCGCTTCCTTCAGCTGGCGCGCCAGGCGCTGCGCGGTTTCCTCGTAGCGCTGCTGGTCGATCAGCGGCTTCAGTTTCTGCCAGCGCTGCTGCATGTCCGCCACCTGGGCCACGCCGTGGTCGTAATGCGCCACAAGCTCGGCCCACAGTGTGCGGCCGGACGGCATCTTGTAATCCCAGGGCAGATGATGGAACCACAGCAGGTCCGCCTGCGGCGTGGTGCGCGGATCGGCGTACTGGCGCGCGATCTCCGGCGCGTACTGGGCCAGCGCATTGCTGCCGGTTGCGGTGCGGTCGAAACCGATGCCGTTCTTGTCTGCCTTGTGATAGTAGACCGGGTTCCAGTCCGGACGGCCAAGGTTGTCCACCCACGGCGCCGGGCCGTGATGGTGGCCGGTGCCCATCACGTGGTGCAGGCCCAGTGGCGTCATGTAATCGACCACGGCTTCGCGCGACATCATCATGATCTGCACGATGTCATCCGCCGCCTGCGGCCCGAAGGTCTGCTGCGCCCATTCGCGGGCGATGGCCTTGCTGGAAGCTTGCGGGTCCCAGGCCAGGCGGCCGAAGGCATACCAGTTGGCCTGGTCAAAGTGCGAACCGCTCCAGTTGCGTGAACTGCCGATATTGGCGACGCCTGCCATGCCGGTCAGGTGGCCGGCGCCTTCCAGCGCATCGGCGACGGTCGGGCCCTTGCCCTTCTGCTTCGTATCGGACTGCAGCGTTTCCTCGTACATCGTGCCCAGGTAGGCCAGATGCGTGGAGTAGCCCAGGTATTCCTTGGTGATCTGGAATTCCATCATCAGCGGCGTTTTTTCCATCGCGCCGAACAGCGGGTGGAAAGGCTCGCGCGGCTGGAAGTCGATGGCGCCGTTCTTCACCTGCACCAGCACGTTCTGCGCAAACTTGCCATCCAGCGGCTTGAACTCGCTATAGGCCTGCTTGGCGCGGTCGTCCGGTTTTTCCGCGGCGTAGACGAAGGCGCGCCACATCACGATGCCCTTGTGCGGCGCCACGGCGGCGGCCAGCATATTGGCGCCGTCGGCGTGGGTGCGGTGGTAGTCCTGCGGGCCGGGCTGGCCTTCCGAGTTGGCTTTCACGAGGAAGCCGCCGAAGTCGGGAATGGCCTTGTAGATTTCGTCGGCCTTGGCTTTCCACCAGGAGGCGACTTGCGGATCGAGCGGATCGGCGGTTGTCGTTTCCTTCAGCTCCAGCGGGGTGGAGAATCGTGCGGACAGATAGACCTTGATGCCGTAAGGGCGCAGCTGGTTCGCAACTGCGGCGACCTTCCCGATCCACGGCGCGGTCAGGATTTCCTTTTTGGAGTTGACGTTGTTCAGCACCGTGCCGTTGATGCCCAGCGAGGCGTTGGCGCGGGCGTAGTCGACGTAGCGCTGGTCGGTGACTTCCGGCAGGTCCCACCAGTGCCAGATCGATTCACCGGCGTAGCCGCGTTCCACGGTGCGATCCAGATTATCCCAGTGGTTCAGCACGCGCAGCTGCAGCTTTGGCTTGCTTTGTTCGTTCAGCGCGTCCATTGGCTGGCCTGTGCGGGCGGCGCGCAGCCAGGCGAAAGTACCGTACAGCAGGCCGATGTCGGTGTTGGCGGCGATGACCGTCGACTTGCGCCCCTGCCCGCGCGTGGCGCGCAGCAGATAGCCCTCATTGCCCAGCGCTTCCAGCTCCTGCGCCCTGATGCCCGCGCGCAGCGCTGCGTCTTTTGAAGCGAGCACGATGGCGCCGTCCGGCGCCGCTTGCCCTGCCGGCGATGCAGTGGTGGCCGGCGCCTTGCCGAGCATGCCGGCCAAGCCGCGTTGTAATTCGTCGACAGCCGCGTTCACCGTCGTCGAGTGCGGCGCGGCGACAACAATGCTGATCGCCTGCGGTGCGAGATTGGCCCGCGCAGACGAGTCCAGAG
>DASWYX010000401.1:0-6531 GCA_036404755.1 Pseudoduganella sp. | reverse complement strand
CATAAGACAACAAAAAACCCGCATGCCCTAAGGCGATGCGGGTTTTGATACGTTGTAACACGATATGGAATTAGGGCTTGGTCCCCCCGACTGGAATCGAACCAGTATCCCACGCTTAGGAGGCATGTGCACTATCCATTGTGCTACGGGGAGGACGCAAAGCGAGCGCAATTATAGCCGACCGCGCGGCAGTTGTTACAATGCTCGTTTATCCCACAGATTTCATCCCCCCATGGCAGTCGTTTCCCTCTCTTCCGCGCAGCTGGCATTTGGCCACCATGCGCTTCTCGATCACGCGGAATTTTCGCTGGAAACCGGCGAGCGCGTTGGCCTGATCGGCCGCAACGGCACCGGCAAATCCTCGCTGCTGAAGATTATTTCCGGCCGCATGAAGCTGGATGACGGCCTGCTGGTCATGCAGCAGGGCCTGAAGGTCGCCTACGTCGAGCAGGAACCGCAATTCGATCCGGAGATGAGCGTGTACGACGCCGTCGCGGCCGGCCTGGGCGAGCTGCCGGCGCTGGCGAAGGAATACGAGGGCTTGACCGGCCAGCTGGGCCAGGGCAACGATGACGCCGTGATGGAGCGCATGCACGACATCCAGCTGAAGCTGGACGCCGGCG
The DNA here is from genome assembly GCA_036404755.1 of Pseudoduganella sp. Lineage (GTDB taxonomy): Bacteria > Pseudomonadota > Gammaproteobacteria > Burkholderiales > Burkholderiaceae_D > Rugamonas. The sequence goes on along the minus strand of DASWYX010000401.1, from coordinate 5,908 downwards.
ATGCCTGGAACCTGAAGAACAAGGTGGAACAGACGCTGGACCGCCTGAACCTGGGCGGGGAAGCGAAGATGGGCACGCTGTCCGGCGGCATGCAGAAGCGCGTGGCGCTGGCGCGCGCCCTGGTCGCCGCGCCGGACGTGCTGCTGCTGGACGAGCCGACCAACCACCTCGACTTCAGTTCCATCATGTGGCTGGAAGGCTTGCTGCGCGATTTCAAGGGCAGCATCCTGTTCATCACCCACGACCGCTCCTTCCTTGATAACGTCGCCACGCGCATCGTCGAGCTGGACCGCGGCAACCTGATGTCCTACCCCGGCAACTTCAGCGCCTACCAGACGCGCAAGGCCGAGCAACTGGCCATCGAGGAAGTGGAGAACGCCAAGTTCGACAAATTCCTGGCACAGGAAGAAGTGTGGATCCGCAAGGGCGTGGAAGCGCGCCGCACCCGTAACGAGGGCCGCGTGCGCCGTCTCGAAGCCTTGCGCGAGCAGCGCTCGGCGCGCCGCGACCAGCAGGGACAGGTGCGCCTGGAAGTGGCGTCCGGCGAACGCTCCGGCAAGATCGTGGCGGAGCTGGAAAACGTCAACAAGGCCTTCGGCGACAAGGTGATCGTCAAGGATTTCAGCTCCATCCTGATGCGCGGCGACAAGGTCGGCCTGATCGGCACCAACGGCGCCGGCAAGACCACGCTGCTCAAGCTGATCCTCGGCGAGGAACAGCCCGACTCGGGCACGATCAAGCAGGGCACCAAGCTGCAGGTGGCGTACTTCGACCAGATGCGCGCCCAGCTCAATGAGGAAGCCAGCCTGGCCGACACCATTTCGCCCGGCTCCGACTGGGTCGAGATCAATGGCCAGAAGAAGCACGTGATGAGCTACCTGGGCGACTTCCTGTTCGCGCCGGAACGCGCGCGTTCGCCGGTGCGCACCCTGTCCGGCGGCGAGCGCAACCGCCTGCTGCTGGCGCGCCTGTTCGCCAAGCCCGCCAACGCGCTGGTGCTGGACGAACCGACCAACGACCTCGACATCGACACGCTGGAACTGCTGGAAGAACTGCTGGAGGATTACAACGGCACCGTCTTCCTCGTCAGCCACGACCGCACCTTCCTCGATAACGTCGTGACCCAGGTCATCGTGGCCGAAGGGCAGGGCAGGTGGAAGGAATACGTGGGCGGCTACAGCGACTGGGAGCGCGTGCGCGATACCGCGCCGGCGCAGGCGGCCCCCGCAGCGAAAAAGGCGGCGCCCGCCGCTGCCGCGCCTGCCGCGGCTGCATCCCCGGCGGCCAAGCCGAAAAAGCTCAGCTTCAAGGAGCAGCGCGAGCTGGAGGAATTGCCCAAGCTGATCGCCAAGCTGGAAGACGAGCAGAGCGCGCTGAACATCACGCTGTCCGACCCCGACTTCTACAAGAAAACGCCGGGCGAAGCGAAGCGCCTGAATGAGCGCATCGGCCAGATCGAGGAGGAATTGATGATGGCACTGGAGCGCTGGGAAGAGATCGAGTCGCGCAACAAAGTTTGATCTGAATCAATATACTTTCTTGTCCCATTTCCAAACCGCACTTTCGTGCGCGCCAGCTCAGCAGGACATTGTAAGATCTGCAAAACCTTTCAAAAGGAGCCAGATCAGCAATGTCAGTCCAGCACCCGGAACCACCGATTGCAGGAGCCGCAGCGGCCCACAAGGCCGCTGAGACGGCCTCGGGCGGCGTATTGCCGCGCGTGCTGCCCTTCGCCATCTACCTCGGCTTTATCGGGGTGCAGGATGTGCTGGAGCGGGCGGGCCTGGATGGCGACCAGCTGCGCTGGCTGTATGCCGTCAAAATCGGCGCCGTGCTGCTGGCGCTGCTGGCTTGCCGCCGCCATTACACCGAACTGACGCGCGCCCGCCTGGGCGCCGGCATGGCCGCCATCTCGGCCGTCGTTGGCGTCCTCGTGCTGGCGCTATGGATCAGCCTGGACGCCGAGTGGATGCAGGTCGGCGTTTCCAGCGGCTTCAATCCCACCGATGCGGCAGGGCGCATCGACTGGGTCCTGGTCGCGCTGCGCATTGGCGGCGCGGCCCTCGTCGTTCCCGTCATGGAGGAATTGTTTTGGCGTTCCTTTCTGCTACGCTGGCTTGAGCGCCAGCATTTCCTCTCTGTACACCCTTCACAAGTGAAGGTTAAAGCTGTCGTGATCACGGTGCTACTATTTGGCATCGAACACAACCTGTGGCTGGCCGGAATGGTGGCCGGCGCAGCCTACACCCTGCTCTATATGCGCAGCGGCACACTATGGGCGCCCATCCTCGCCCATGCCGTCACGAACGGTCTGCTGGGGGCGTGGATCCTCGCCACCGGCAACTGGACATACTGGTAAAAAGAAGGCTCTCTCATGCACACACCTTTGTCCCCAATACGGCTGATTCCATTGGCCTGCATGCTTGCCGCCGGCGCGGCCTATGCCGACATCAGCGACACCATCAAACCTTTCGTCCAGGTGTCTTATACCTATGACGACAACCTGCTCCGGCTGCCCGACAATACGCCGCCGGACTTCCAGCGCTCGGATAAGGCGACGCAAACCATCGCCGGCTTCCTGCTGGACCGGCCCATCGGCCGCCAGAAGCTGACCGGCCAGGCGAAAATCTCGCGCGTGACCTTCGATCACTACGATCAGCTCGACTACAACGGCAAGGACTTCAGCCTGGACTGGGCCTGGGTCCTCGGCAATCACCTGGACGGCAATATCGGCGGCAGCTACGCGCAAACGCTGACGCCGTTCAATGACTTCCACAGCGACGACCGCAACCTGCGGACGCAGCGCCGCGAGTACATCAACGGCGGCTGGAAGTTTCATCCGAGCTGGCGCGTGCGCGCCGGCTTCCAGCGCTACAAGTACAGCTATGAGCTGCCAGCACAGCGCATCAATGACCGCAACGAGGACTTGTCCGAAGCGGGCATCGATTACCTGGCGCCCAGCGGCAGCAAGGTCGGCTTCGTCGTGCGCCGGCTGAAAGGGAATTACCTGAACGAGCGCCGCCTCGGCACGGCCTTCCTCGACGAAGGCTATACCCAGGACGAGCTGAAGGCCAATATCAACTGGCTCTACAGCGATATCACGCAACTGACCGTGCTGGCCGGCTACGCCAAGCGCAAGCACGACCAGTTCACTTCGCGCGACGCCAGCGGCGCCAACGGCCGCGTCACGCTGACGTGGAAGCCGCGCGTGAAGCTGAAGTTCCAGGCCGACGCATGGCGGGAATTCTCCGCCGTCGAATCGACTCTAATCAGCAACAGCCTGAATCGCGGCGCCAGCGTGGCGGCCAACTGGGAAATCACGTCCAAGATTTCCGCCAACGCCGCTTATCGCCACGAGAAGCGCAAGTTTGAACCGGTGGGCAACGTGGTCTTCACCGGCGGTGACAGCGATACCACGAAGAACAGCAGTGTGGGCCTGCAGTACATGCCGACCCGCAATATCCAGCTGAACCTGAGTGGCTTCCACGAGCGCCGCAGCGGGGCTCCGCTGATCGGCACCGGCAGCTACAAGGCCAAGGGCGTTTCGTTCAGCGCCACGGCACAGTTTTGAAACAAGCAGTAACGGGAACCAGCAATGACTGTCAATGATTTACCCATCGTCGCATTCTTTCAGCGGGTGCTGGACCCGCTGATCATCATGGGCACGCTGTACGCCACCTCGGTGCTGTACGGCGAACCCTTCACCGGCTATTCGCTGGTGTTGATGGTATTGGCCTTTTTTATTTCGTCCTCCGTGTACCAGCACGTGGACCCTTACCGTACCTGGCGCTCGGGCCGCATCCTGGCTTACTCGCGCGATATCTTCATGGGCTGGTTCGTCACGGCCCTGATCCTCGTATTCCTCGGCAACGTCAGCGGCCTGGCATACCACTATGAAGCTTCGGTAGTGCTGAGTTGGTTCTTCGCCACGCCGTTTGCGCTGCTGTTCAGCCACCTGGCGGCGCGCAAGGTCAGCGTGGATCCGGCCAAGGCGAGCGAAGTGCGCTCGGTGCTCATTGTCGGCGCCAACGATGTCGGCGCGAAATTTGCGCGAACGATCGAACGCTACCCGAATCTCTTTCTCAGCGTGCGCGGCTTCTTCGATGACCGCATGGAAGAGCGCCGCCCCGGCGACCTGCATTATCCGGTGCTGGGCAAGATGAGCGAAGTCGCGCCCTATGTGCGCGAGAACAATATCAAGATGATCTTCATCAGCCAGCCGATCTCGGCCCAGCCGCGCATCCGCAAGCTGCTGGATGAGCTGCAGGACACGACCGCGTCTGTCTACTTCCTGCCGGACATTTATGTGTTCGACCTGATGCAGGCGCGCTTCGACAACGTCGGCGGCATGCCGGTGGTGGCCATTTGCGAGACGCCATTCGTCGGCTTCAACAGCTGGCTCAAGCGCGCCAGCGACATCGTGCTGGCCAGCATCATTCTGCTGATGCTGCTGCCCGTGATGATCGTGATCGGACTGGCCGTGTGGGCCAGCTCGCCCGGTCCCATCATCTTCCGCCAGCGCCGCTACGGCCTGTATGGCGAACAGATCATCGTTTACAAATTCCGTTCCATGAAGGTCACGGAAGACGGTCCGCAAGTGGTGCAGGCCAAGGTCAACGATTCGCGGCTGACGCGCATCGGCGCCTTCCTGCGCCGCACCTCGCTTGATGAATTGCCCCAGTTCATCAACGTCCTGCAGGGCTCGATGAGTATCGTGGGGCCGCGGCCGCATGCGGTCGCGCACAACGAGCAGTACCGCAAGCTCATCAAGGGCTACATGCTGCGCCACAAGGCCAAGCCGGGCATTACCGGCTGGGCCCAGGTCAACGGTTTGCGCGGGGAAACGGAAACGCTGGACAAGATGGAAGCGCGTATCCGCTATGACCTCGACTATCTGCGCAACTGGTCGCTGTGGCTGGACCTGTGGATTATCTTGCGCACCGTAAAGGTCGTGCTCGCGCGGCAAAACGCGCATTGAATTTTTTCATTGCTTTCAATCGTGCGCGGCAGTATGCCCGTTAAAATTGCATCATAAAGTTGCTATTTTGTCTATTTGCAACATACCGGAGGACTTATCTTGAACTACTCAATCAACAAGCGGATCCTGAGCGCCGGATTGGTTGTCCTCACCGCCGCCGCCATGACCGCATGCGGCGAAAAGGCCGAGAAAAAGCCGGGACAGGCTCTGGCCAGCGTGAATGGCGAGGAGATCACCGTGCTGCAGCTGAACGATGAACTGTCGCGCAGCAATGCGCAGGCAGCGAACCTGGAAACCACGCGCAAGCAAGTGCTGGAAGCCCTGATCGACCGCCAGCTGCTGCAGGGCGAGGCGGCCAAGGAAAAGATCGACCGCGATCCGAAAGTCGTGCAGGCGATCGAACGCGCCAAGTCGCTGATCGTGGCGCAGGCGTATATGCAAAAGCGCGTCGGTACGCTGGCCAAGCCCACCAAGCAGGAGGTGGAGGCTTACTTCAGCCAGAACCCGCAATTCTTCACCAACCGCAAGCAGTTCGACATGCGCGAGCTGGTGGTGGCCACGCGCGACGTCAGCGACGACATGAAGACGGTGATGGATTCTTCCAAGTCGCTGGACGACGTCGCCAACTGGCTCGACCAGCACAAGATCAAGTATGCGCGCGCCCAGATCAGCCGCACCAGCTCGGACTTGCCGCCGGAACTGTCGGCCAAGCTGCTGGCGATGCCGAAAGGGCAGATGTTCATCATCCGCGAGGGTGAGCGCAGCATGCTGATTTCGATTGCCGACATTCGTCCGGCGCCCGTCACGCTGGAAGTGGCGACGCCGCAGATCGAGCAATTCCTGTATGCGAAGAAGAACAAGGAAGCGGCCGAAGCCGAAATCAAGCGCCTGCGCTCGACGGCCAAGATCGCCTACATGAACCAGGCCGGC
>DASWYX010000400.1:0-11995 GCA_036404755.1 Pseudoduganella sp. | reverse complement strand
GTCCCACGGCGTATCGCTGCGGCCGCGGATGGTGTAGCCGACCTCGTAGGCGGGTTGGTAATCGTCGAAGTCGTAGTTGGGGTTGAAGTAGGACTCGTTGCGGTAGTGGTCCTGCCAGTAGACCCGCTCCTCGGCGGGATTCACGTAGGCGGCCACGCCCTGCCCCACCAGTCCGCCGGCCAGGGCGCCGATTGCCGCGCCGGCCGCCATGCCTATCGGACCGCCGGGTGAGCCCGCCGCAGCGCCTGCCACAGCGCCCGTGCCTACGCCCAGCCCGGTGCCGACCGGGTGTTCGCTGAGGTTTTCAGCCACGTCCAGCGGATCGCCGCTGTCCAGAACGCGCTTGTCCTTGTCCTTGATATCCATGGGGAAATCCTTTCCGATAAAAGGTGCTTTCCGCCCACGATAGGCCAGCGGGGGTCTGGCTTCTGTTCGCTGCCTCACATCCAAATCCGTTCGTTCGCGCACTGATCTCGGGCCTCCCACCGCCTACACTGAATGCAAGGCTGGGCGCTCGCCCAGCCGCAATTCGTCAACGACAAACTGAGGGGGTGAACAATGAACTTCATTATCTGGATCGTAATTGGCGGCATCATCGGCTGGCTTGCCAGCCTGGTCATGAAGACCGATGCACAGCAGGGCCTGTTCCTGAATGTGATCGTAGGCATTATTGGCGCCTTGCTCGGCGGCTGGTTGCTGTCGCCGCTGTTTGGCGCGGGAACCATCAATGCAAATGATTTCAGCGTCATGTCGCTGGTTGTTTCCTTCCTCGGCGCAGTGATCCTGCTCGCCATCGTCAACCTGATCTTCCGCGGAAGGGTCCGATGACGCACTGCAGCATGCTAAATAGTAACTGTTGACGCCAGCGAGCACCATACGGATACTGCGGGGTGCCCTCCGGACGATTGTCCGGAGGGCACCCTTTTTCAGTCCAACAACTACGCCCCGCATGAAAAAATCACTTCTCGCGCTCGCCATCCTGAGCACCGCGTCCGCCTATGCCGACGAAGGCATGTGGATGCCGCAACAGCTGCCACAAGTAGCCAAGCAACTGAAAGCCGCCGGCCTGAAGCTGGACCCGTCCACCCTGACCAAGCTGACCGAGTTCCCGATGAGCGCCATCGTGAGCCTGGGCGGCTGCTCCGCGTCCTTCGTGTCGCCGCAGGGCCTGGTGGTGACCAATCACCACTGCGTGTACAACAGCGTGGCGCAGAATTCGCGTCCTGACCGCGACCTGCTGGCCAACGGCTTCGTCGCGCACAACCTGGGCGAGGAACTGCCGGCCGCGCCGGGCACGCGCGTGTTCGTGACCAAGGAAGTGCTGAACGTCACCGACAAGATCATCACGCCGGAAGTGGCGAAGCTGACCGGCAAGGCGCGCAGCGATGCGATCGAGAAGAACCAGAAAACCCTGGTGGCCGCTTGCGAGAAGGATGAAGGCCACCGCTGCACCGTGTCCTCGTTCTACGGCGGCCTGGAGTTCTACCAGATCAAGCAGCTGGAAATCCGCGACGTGCGCCTGGTGCACGCGCCGCCGGCCGGCGTGGGCAAGTTTGGCGGCGATACCGACAACTGGATGTGGCCGCGCCACACCGGCGACTACGGCTTCTACCGCGCTTACGTGAGCAAGGATGGCAAGGCCGCCGACTACTCGAAGGACAACGTCCCTTACCAGTCGAAGTCCTTCCTGAAGCTGGCCAGGGAAGGCGTGAAGGAAGGCGATTTCGTGATGGTGCTGGGCTATCCGGGCCGTACCAACCGCCACCGCCTGCCGTCCGAAGTGGCGTTCACCTTTGACTGGAACTATCCAGCCTTCGTGAAGGCGTCCGCCGACAACCTCGCCATCATCGACCGCGAGACCAGGGACAACAAGGATACCGCCCTCAAATACGCGGGCCAGGTTGCCAGCATCAACAACTACTACAAGAACCGCCAGGGCATGATCGACTCCTACGCGGGCAGCGACTTCCTGAAGCGCAAGACCGCGCAGCACGAAGAGCTGAAGGCATGGGTGAATGCGGACGCCAAACGCAAGGCCGAATTCGCGGCCGACATCGAGAAGGTCGAGCAGCTGATCACCGAGCGCGATGCGAAGGTGAAGAAGGAGTTCAACCTGAGCTACGGCCAGCCGCGCCTGCTGAGCACCGCGCGCACCCTGTACCGCCTGGCGAACGAGTCGCAGAAGCCGAACGTGGACCGCAAGCTGGGCTTCCAGGAGCGTGACCTGCCGCGCATCAAGTCCAGCGTGGCCAACCTGGTGCGCACCTATGATCCGAAGGTCGACAAAGCCCTCGCTGCGCATCACCTGAAGGCTTACCTGGCGCAGCCGGCTGCCGAGCAGGATGCCGCCTTCAACGCCGCCCTCGGCCTGAAGCCGGGCATGAGCGAGGCCGAACTGTCCGCCGCGCTGGACAAGCTGTACGCCGGCTCCAAACTGGGCGATGCGGATGTGCGCGCCGCCTGGATCGGCAAGAGCGTGGCCGACTTCAAGGCCAGCGACGATGCCTTCATCAAGGCCGCAGTGGCGATGTTCGACGCGTCCATCAAGGAAGAAGCGGAAGAGGAAGAACTGTCCGGCAAGCTGCAGCAAGCCTATGGCAACTACATGAAAGCGAAGATCGCCTTCATGAAGACCAAGGGCCAGGCGGTCTATCCTGATGCGAACAGCACGCTGCGCGTCACCTTCGGCAAGATCGCCGGCCGTCCATGGGGCGCCGACGGCACTACCTGGACCGCCTTCACCACCGTGAAGGGCGTCGCTGCCAAGGCCACCGGCCAGGGCGAGTTCAATGCTCCGAAGGCGCAGCTGGACGCGATCAAGGCCAAGGACTTCGGCAAGTACGTCGATCCGAAGCTGGGCACCGTGCCGGTGAACTTCCTCGCGACGCTGGACATCACCGGCGGCAACTCCGGCTCCGCCGCGCTGAACGCCAAGGGCGAGCTGGTAGGCCTGGCCTTCGACGGCACGCTGGATTCCATCATCTCCGACTGGGACTTCAACAACGCCAACACCCGCGACATCCAGGTCGACCTGCGCTACATGCTGTGGAATATGAAGCACATCGACAAGGCAGACAATCTGCTGAAGGAAATGGGCGCCGAATAATCAGCCCTCTTCCGCACCAGGCCCGCCCGCAACGGCGGGCCTTTTTATTTGACGGGCAGCCAGGCCGGCTTGCGCTCGACGTACCATTCGCGCTCCACCTGATGCGTAAAGGGTATATCCAGCGCCCCCATGGCGAGCGCAATGCGGTCCGGCGCCTGCGTGCTGCGCCAGGTCAGCGTGGAGCCGCACACCTTGCAGAAGCCGCGCCGCCCGTGTTCGGACGATTCATACTCCTGCAACAGCTCGCGGCCGTGTTCCCATACGAAGCCTTCGGTCGGCACATTCACGTAACTGCCCGCCGCCGCGCCGTGCTGCTTCTGGCACATGCTGCAGTAACAGTGGCTGGACCGGAAAAAAGGCCCGTCGGCGCGGTAGGCAACGCCGCCGCACAGGCAGCTGCCACGAATTGGATCACTCATCGTCGTCTCCTGGCTTGCAGGCGCAGGCTTGCGCCTTTCGCGGCTATTCTGCCAGCTTCAGGCCCATGATGCCCGCCACGATGACGGCGATCAGCGCCAGCCGCAATGGCGACGCGCTCTCGCCATAGAAGATGATGCCCAGCGCCGCGGCGCCGGCCGCGCCAACGCCGGTGAAGACCGCGAAAGCCGTGCCGACGGGCAGGTTGCGCAATGCAAGCGTCAGCAGCAGGATGGCGCTGTTGGCGAACAGCAGGCCGAGGATGCTGGGCCACAGGCGCGTCCAGCCATCGGCGTATTTGAGCGCAACCGCCATCGCGATGTCGACCAGCGCCGCGGCGAGCAGCAGCAGCCAGGCGGTCACGCCGCCCTCACCGCCTGCGCCGGCGGCACGGCGTCCACCAGGCCTTGCTGCACGGCGGGACGCGCCTCGATGCGCGCCAGCCAGGCCATCACGGCCGGATAGTCGCTGATTGGCAGCCCCAGTTCGCCGTAGGCGCGCAGCCAGGGGAAGGCCGCGATATCGGCAATCGAATAACCCTCGCCGGCCAGCCATTCGCGCCCGGCCAGGCGTTCCTCGTACACGCCGTACAGGCGGCGCACCTCGCGACCATAGCGCTCCAGCGCGCCCTCGTTCGGCGTGCCGCCCGCATGGCGGAAATACCAGAGCTGCCCCAGCATGGGACCGATGCTCGCCATCTGCAGGAACAGCCATTGCAGCACCTCGCTGCGCGCCGCGCCGGACGCCGGCAGCAGCCGCCCGGCGCGGTCCGCCAGGTGGATCAGGATGGCGCCCGATTCGAAGATGGGCTGGCCGTCGTCCACCAGCAGCGGGATCTTGTGGTTGGGGCTCATTTCGCTGAAGGGCGGGCGGTGCTGCTCGCCCGCGTTCAGGTTCACGTGCAGCGTTTCATGCTCCAGGCCCAGTTCGCGCAGGGCGATGGTGGCTTTCTGGCCGTTGGGGGTATTGGCGGTGTAAAGGGTCAACATGGAATCCTCCGTTAAGATGAGGTCAGTGTAGGCTGCGCAAAAACGCATTAGAATTCCAAAAATTAGCGGAACGGTTAAGCAAAAATGCATAAACTGGACTGGGAAGACTTGCGCCACTTTGCCGCCGTCAGCCGGGCAGGCACCATCGCGGGCGCGGCGCGCGAACTGGGCGTCAATCATTCGACGGTGCTGCGCCGGCTGGACAGCCTGGAATCCGCCCTCGGCGTGCGCCTGTTCGAACGCCTGCAATCGGGCTATGTGATGACGACGGCGGGCGAAACCCTGAGCCGCCGCCTCGGCCCCGTCGAAGAGGAAATCGGCTCGGCCCAGCGCGAAGTGGGCGGCCTCGATGAAGAGCTGCGCGGCAGCATCCGCCTCACCACCACCGATACCCTGGCCCACGGCCTGCTGATGCCCATCCTGCACCGCTTCCAGGAGGATCATCCGGGCGTGGACCTGCAGCTGGTGGTCAACAACAGCTTCCTCAACCTCACGCAGCGCGAGGCCGATATTGCCGTGCGCCCGTCCAACAAGCCACCCGCCAGCCTGGTCGGCCGCAAGGTGGGCGTCGTGGCGACGGCCTTCTACGCCTCGCACGCCTACCTGCGCCGCGCCGGCCAGCAGGGCATTGCACGCGACGACTGGCCGTCGCACCGCTGGGTGGCGCCGGACGAGTCGCTGTCCCACCTGGCGGCGGCGCAATGGCTCGCCGAGCATGTGCCGCCGCAGCAGTACGCAGTGCGCGCCGACAGCCTGCTGACGATGGCGGACGCCGCCCGCCACGGCATGGGCGTGTCGCCCCTGCTCTGCATGCTGGCCGACCGCGAACGCACGCTGGAGCGCCTGGCCGGGCCGGACCCGCGCTTCCATACGCAGCTCTGGGTGCTGAGCCACCGCGACCTGCGCAACGTGGCCCGCATCAAGGCGCTCAGCCAGTTCCTCTACGACGAACTCCGATTAAACGAGCACGTTTTGCCCGCTTGATGTACATTGTTTTTTCTTCATCAAACCGTTCAATGGAGGCATCAATGACCAAGAAAGTGGCCCTCATCGTGGGCAGCCTGCGCAAGGATTCGCTGAACCGCAAATTTGCCAACGAACTGGTGGCCCAGGCGCCGTCTTCGCTGCAGATCGAGTTCGTCGAGATCGCCGACCTGCCGATGTACAACCAGGACCTGGACGACGCCAACACGCCGCCCGCCGCCTGGACCGCCTTCCGCGACAAGCTGCGCGGCGTGGACGGCGTGCTGCTGTTCACTCCCGAATACAACCGCGGCATCCCCGGCGTGCTGAAAAACGCCATCGACGTCGGCTCGCGCCCATGGGGCAAGAGCATCTGGGCCGGCAAGCCGACTGGCGTGGTGTCCGCCTCCGTTGGCGCCGTCGGCGGCTTCGGCGCGAATATGCAGGTGCGCCAGTGCATGGTGACCCTGAATGCGCCAACCATGCCCGGCCCCGAGGTGTATATCGGCATGGGCCCTTCCCTGCTCGGCGCCGATGGCAAGGTCGAAAACGAGAAAACCAGGGAAACGCTGAAGAATTACGCGGAGGCTTTTGCCCGCTGGGTCGAGGCGAACGCGCCCAAGGTCTGAATGGTAAAATCCGGACGCGCCTACCCGGCGCGCTCCCTCGCCCAACTCTGAGATCCAGACGCCATGCCAGAAATGCTCACGCCTTACGAAAAAGGCAACCAGAACCAGACCACGCTGTGGACCGAATGCATCGCCTTCTATGAAGAACTTGCACGGCGCTTCCCCAACATTCTGAAGTTCGAGCAGGCGGCGGTCTCCGACGCGGGCATTCCGATCCACGTCGGCATCGTCAGCGCCGACGGCGTATTCGACCGCGACCAGATCAAGCGCGAGGGCCGCACGGTCTTCTTCAACAACAACGGCATCCATCCGGGCGAACCGGAAGGCATCGACGCCTGCATGGCCATGGTGCGCGACCTGTGCTTCCAGCCGGAGCGCCTGGCAAAGCTGGGCAGGACGGTGCTGCTGTTCGTTCCCGTCTATAACGTGGACGGCTGCCTGAACCGCGCCAACACGTCGCGTCCCAACCAGGAAGGCCCGGAGCAGTTCGGCTTCCGCGGCAACAGCCGCCACCTGGACCTGAACCGCGACTTCATCAAGTGCGACACGCTGAATGCCCGGTTCTTCAACAAGCTGATTACGGCATGGGACCCGGATGTGATGGTCGATACCCACACGTCCAACGGCGCCGACTACACGTACACGATGACCCTGATCCACACCCAGCCGGACAAGCTGGGTTCGGGCCTGGGCCCTTATCTGCGCGAGAAGATGCTGCCGCAGATTTACCAGGACATGGAAGCCGCCGGCTGGCCCACCTGCCCGTATGTAAACCCCGTCAAGGACACGCCGGACGACGGCATCGCCGACTTCCTCGAAGTGCCGCGCTTCTCCACCGGCTTCACCGCCCTGCACAACATCATCGGCTTCATGCCGGAGACGCATATGCTGAAGCCCTTCAGGGACCGCTACGACTCCATGCGCGCCTTGGTGGAAGTGACGCTGGCCTACACCGTCGCCAACGGCGAGGAAATCAAGCGCCTGCGCGCCGCAGCAAAGGCGGCGCAGCGCAAGCAGAAGGACTGGGCCATCACCTGGACCATGGACGAAGCGCGTCCGGCCAAGTTCCACTTCAAGGGCTATGAAGCGCAGCGCCGCCCGAGCGTGTTGGGCGACTACCTGCGCCTGTCCTACGACCGCAGCAAGCCGTGGGCGCGCGACATCAACTGGTACACCCACTTCAACGCGGACACCGTGATACAGGCGCCGAAAGCCTATGTGGTGCCGCAAGCCTGGCGCGAAGTGATCGAACGCCTGCAATGGAACGGCGTGGAAATGACGCGCATCGAGGCGCCGACGACCGTGCAGGCCCAGTACTACCACGTGGCCGAAGCCCAGCCGCGCGCGCACGCCTACGAAGGCCATATGTACCACGACGTCGTCGCGCTGGAAAAGCGCGAAGGCAGCTTCCACCTGAACGTGGGCGACTGGTACATCTCCCTGAACCAGGACAATGCGCGCTACGCCATCGAAACCCTGGAACCGCAGGCGCACGACAGCTTCTTCCGCTGGGGCTTCTTCAACTCCGTGCTGGAGAAGAAGGAAGCGATCTCGGACTATGTGTTCGAGGACCTGGCCGTCGAGATGCTGGAAGCCGAGCCTGAGCTGAAGGCCAGGTTCGAAGCATGGAAGGCGGCCAACCCGGCGCTGTTGTCCGACCAGGACGCCGTGCTGCATTTCATCTTCCACAATTGCAAGCGCCACGCGGAGCCCGAGTGGCGCCGCTACCCGGTGCTGTCGATTGTGTAAGAGGACCATGCACTACGCACTAAACCTCCGCACCTTCTTCTACAGCCACTACTTCCACCTGGGCCTGCGCTTCGGCGCCGGCCTGATTGGCATTATCGCGCTGACCTTGTGGCTGTTCGGCGTGCACATCGCCATGTCCGTCGGCATTGGCGCCCTGTGCACGGCGCTGATGGACATGCCCGGCCCCCTGCGCCACAAGTTCAACGAAATGATGGCCTCCGTGCTGCTGTGCACGACCGTCACACTGGTCATCAGCCTGTGCGGACCGTATTTCTGGCTGCTGATGGCGATGCTGGTGGCGGTGAGCTTCTTCGCCAGCATGATGGTCGTCTACGGCAAGAAGTCGATGCCGCTGCAACTGGCCACGCTGTTCATCATGACGATGTCCACCGAACACGTGCTCACGCCGGCGCAATCCTTCGTGCACGCCGGCCAGTTCCTGGTGGGCGCGCTGGCCTACCTCGCCTACGCGATGTTCGTGGCATGGCTGCTGCGCCACCGCATCAAGCAGCAGGTGCTGGCGGAGGCGCTGTTCGAGCTGGCGGCCTATATCGACATCAAGGCCGACTTCTACGACACGCGCTACAACCTCACCGAGCAGTTCAACAGGCTGGTGCGGCACCAGGCCTTGCTGGCCGACCGCCAGCAGGCGTCGCGCGACCTGATCCTGCGCTCGCACCAGAACCGCAAGGATGCGATCGTGGTGCAGATCCACGTCTGCATGCTGGACCTGTATGAGCAGATCCTTTCCACGCACACGGACTACGCCCTGCTGCGCACCCACCTGGCCGATTCGCCCGCGCTGAAGACCCTGCACGACCTGGCTTACAAGGCCGCGCGCGACATCGAATCGGTGGCCTTTGCCGTTACCCGCAATCGCGCCTCGGTCTCGACCATCGATTACACGCCGGAATTCGAAGCGCTGGAGCGCCAGATCGCCGGCCTGCAGGCCGAAGTGGACGCCGGCAAGCCGCGCCAGGAAGCGCTGGCCGTGCTGCGCGCCCAGCGCAACAAGGTGCGCGCCATCGCCACCATGATCGCCGACCTGCACACGGCCAGCCAGCAGGACCACGGCCGCACGCCCTACTGGGCGGACATGGACCTGCAGCCTTTCCTGTCGCAACAGAAGTACGAACTGGGGCTGATGCTGTCGCACCTGCGCATGGATTCGCCCATCTTCCGCTTCTCGCTGCGCGTGTCGATGGCGATTGCGGCCGGGCTGGCGATTGCAGGCATGCTGCCCTACCAGGCGCACAGCTACTGGATCATCCTGACCATCGTTATCATCCTCAAGCCCAGCTTCAGCATGACCAAGCAGCGGCGGGCGGACCGCATCGTCGGCACCATCATCGGCTGCATCGTCACGGCCGTGGTGCTGCGCTATTTCAACCATCCGCTCTTCCTGCTGGCCGTGATGGCGATGGCGACGGTGGCCACCTTCACCTTCACTTACCTGCGCTACCGTTATGCGGCGATCGCGGTGTCGGTGATGATCCTGCTGTGGATGTACACGATCTCGCCCAGCGGCGGCATGATCTACGAGCGCCTGGTCGATACCTTCATCGGCGCGGCCATCGCCACCGCCTTCAGCTTCGTGCTGGCGAGCTGGGAATACCAGTCGCTGCCGCGCCTGATCCGCGAAGTGCTGGATGTGAACCTGCGCTATATGGAAGCCAGCTTCGACCTGCTGCGCGGGAAGCAGCGCAACGATTTCATCTACCGCATCCAGCGCAAGCGCCTGATGGACGCGCTGGCCGCCCTCAGCGCAGCCCTGGTGCGCATGCTCGACGAGCCGGCCAGCAAGCAGCGCGCGGCCGAGGACATCAATCTCTTCATCGTGCAGAATTACCTGCTGGTGGCGCACGTGGCGGCGCTGCGCGCCATCCTGCGCCGGCATGTGAAGGATTTGCCGGCCGACGAAGTGGGCGCCGCGCTGGCGAGCAGCCATCAGCAGGTGTATGCGACGCTATCGGCCGCCCTCGCGCGGCAGTGCGGCGCGGCGCCGGCGGCCGGGCTCGCGAATGGGGCAGGGGCTGGGGCTGGCGGCACGGCGGTCGCGGGCACGGACGAAGGCTGGTCCGTCCTCGGCTGGCCGGGCTGGCCGCTGGTCCAGCGCCGCATCCGCCTGCTGCAGGCCGACGCGGACAAGATCATCGTGCACAGCGAAGCCATCGTGCACAACGTGATGCAGGCCTAGCGGTCGGACGCCTGCATCAGCGCCACGCGCGCCGCCGCCAGGTCCCAGGCGGCGCAGCCCACGGTCTTCAGCAGCACCGGCCCGGAAGCCGCCAGCGGTGCTCCGCCGAGCGCCGTGGACAGGCCGGCCAGCCGCGAGCAATCCACGCCTGCCCGGATCAGGTCGCCCGCTTCATGCTCGGCGCCATGCGGGTCATCGACAAGAATCCGGCTGGCGCGCACGGTCTCCGCACCGATTTCCGCCGCGTGCGGCTTGAACGACCCGACCGCGATGAGCAGCCGCCCCGCGCGCGCCGGCTGCGTATAAACCGGTTCGCTGCTGGTGGTGGCGGTGATCACCAGGTCCGTTTCCTCGTGCGGGTTGCGCGCATCGGCAGGCGCGTAACGCGGCCGGTTCGCGTACGGCATCAGCACACCCAGCTCCATGCAAAAGCGTGCGACCGACTGCGCGCTGCGGCCGGCAATATCCAGCAGCACGCCGGGATACAGCGCCGCCAGCGCCTTCGCGTGGCTCAGCGCCTGCACGCCGGTGCCGACCAGCAGCACGCGCCGCGGCGCCCGTCCCAGCAGGGTTTCCACGCCCAGCATGGACAGCGCGGCGGTGCGCCGCTCCGTCACCGTGGCGCCGTCCAGGATCAGGCGGATGGCGCCGTCGACGGCGTCGACCACGCTGAGCTGCCCGGATATCGTCGGCAAGCCGCGGCCGGGATTGTCCGGCACCACGGAAATCAGCTTGTGCACGGCCACGTCCTCCCCGCCGGCGACCATCGACAGCAGGGACGCGCCGTTGTGCAGCGGCTGCACCTGGCGCGGCGGACAGGCGATCGCGCCGCGCGCCAGTTCGTCCACGGCGCGGCGCAGGGCGGCCACCAGCGCGGGAAAGGGCAGCAGCGCCGCAGTGGCTGCCGGATCGAGCGACTCCTTCATCCATCCTCCTGCTATGATTGGGGCATGTCACAGTACTGCCAGAGTTGCGGCGCCTGTTGCGCCCATTTCCGGGTGTCATTCTACTGGGGCGAGAGCGATGCCCATCCCGGCGGCACCGTCCCCAAAAGGCTGACGATACCCGTCACACCTTATCACGTTGCCATGCGCGGCACGGACTCTGCGCCTTCGCGCTGCATTGCGCTGAGCGGCGAAGTGGGCCGCGAGGTGGCCTGCACGATTTATGCGCAGCGCTCCAGCACCTGCCGCGAATTCACCGAAGCGACGATCGAGTGCGACCGGGCGCGCGCCGCCTACGGCTTGCCGCCGCTGCCCCGCTCAGGCGAAGCAGACCCGGTTGCGGCCTGAATCCTTGGCGCGGTAAAGCTGGGTGTCGGCTTTCTGCAGCATGGCGGCGGCGCTGCCGGCGCCGATGTCCGCGCTGACGCCGATGCTGATCGTGACTTTCACGTCCGGGTGCACTTCCTGCCACGGGTAGGCTTCGACCAGGCCGCGCAGCTTGTCGCACAGGGACGCCGCCTGCAGGCCCGGCGTTTCCGGGAAAGCCATCACGAATTCCTCGCCGCCATAGCGCGCCACCAGGTCGGCCTGGCGCATGTGGCCGCGCAGCAGGCTGGCCACCTGGCGCAGCACCGCGTCGCCGGTCGCGTGCGAGAACTTGTCGTTGATCTGCTTGAAGTGGTCGATGTCGCAGATCGCCAGCGCCAGCGGACGCTTGTGGCGCACGGCCTGGTTGTAGAGGGTGGCCGCCTGCTCGTCGAAATGGCGCCGGTTGTAGAGCTGGGTCAGCGCGTCGCGCACGCTCAGCTCGCGCAGCTGCTCGGCCTGATGCAGGATGGTCTGGTGCGAGGCTTGCAGCTCTTCGTGGGTTTGCGCCAGCCGTTCGCTCATTTCATTGAAGGCTTTCGCCAGCTCGGCCACTTCATCCTGGCCCTGCACCGGCACCCGCTGGCGCAGTTCCCCGCCGTGCATGGCGCGCACCGCGTCCGTCAGCTTGCTCA
>DASWYX010000399.1:0-4286 GCA_036404755.1 Pseudoduganella sp. | reverse complement strand
CAGGGCCAATCGAGGATGGCGTACTGGCCTACCGCGGCTCCTTCTTCATCAACAAGAAGGATGGCGTGCTGAAAAACGTGTGGCAGTCCGGCCCCGAAACCTGGAACGAGACGTACCGCGTTGGCGGGCGCCTGCAGTTCCTGCTCACGCCGAACAAGGACCTCTCGGCCCGCATCATCCTGGACGAGATCCAGTCTTCGGAAAACGGCAACAAGTCACTGCTGGTCAGCAATGGCCCGGCCAACTTTGCCGACGGCCCGGCGCGCACCACCACCTTCGCCAGCCGCCTCGCACGCAGCTATTTCAATAACGCGGACGGCACGCCTTACCGCCCCGTGTACGGCAATAACGAGATCGAGGACTCGCAGGCGCGCCCGCAGCGCACGCGCCAGAACGGCATTTCGGCCGAGATCAACGCGCAGCTGGGAGAATATACGCTGACCTCCATCACGGCCCACCGCAACCAGCATTTCGACATCAAGAACGGCGGCGTAACCCGCTTCGACATCGGCAACGGCGGCCAGCAGCTATGGAACAACCAGAGCTCGCAGGAACTGCGCCTGACCTCTCCGCTCGGTCCAGCCATCGATTACCAGGTGGGCCTGTATGGCTTGCGCGCCAGGGTCTACAGCGATGATCCAACTTCCTATGGTGCGGACGGGGGCGCCTTCAACGCCAGCAATGCCCAGTACGCGGCCCTCAGCGCGCCCCAGTACCGCGGCCTGCTGCGCGCCTCGCAGGATGGCGTCTACCGTTCCTATGTGCTGGAACCGAAGACCACGAGCCTGGCCGCCTTCGGCCAGTTGAACTGGCATGTGGACGACAAGGCCACCGTGACGGCCGGCCTGCGCGAAACGCATGAACGCAAGACGGGCCGCAACCGCCGTGAACTCGATCGCGCCGGCACGGGGCTGACCAATGCGGCGGGCACCGACAACTCGAAAGCCGCGCTGTATGGCCTGAACCTGGGCAACGCCGCCGACCTGGCGGCCTGGAATGCGGCCAAGGCCCTGTACACCAGCGCCATCGGCGGCGCCGGCTCGATCTATGACTGGAAGGAGGGCCAGGCCATCAGCGCCAACTCCCTGTCCTGGCTTCTCAGCCCCAGCTACAAGCTGAACGACAACGTGCTGCTGTACGCCTCGGCCTCGCAGGGCGAGAAGTCGGGTGCGGTGGAATTCGTCACGGCGTCCGGACCGCTGCTTGGCAC
Source organism: Pseudoduganella sp. (assembly GCA_036404755.1). Lineage (GTDB taxonomy): Bacteria > Pseudomonadota > Gammaproteobacteria > Burkholderiales > Burkholderiaceae_D > Rugamonas. The sequence continues at coordinate 3,076 of DASWYX010000399.1, read as the reverse complement.
GCCGCAGAACGTTCGTCCTGAAAAGGCGCGCGACTATGAACTGGGTGTGAAATCCCTGCTGCTGGCACGCCGCCTGCTGCTGAACGCCAACCTGTACCAGACCAAGGTCACCGACTACCAGGCCAACCTGACGGTGGAAGACCCGACCTCCAGCAGCGGCACGCGCACTTACCTGGGCAACATCCCCGGCGTGCGCGCACGCGGCCTGGAACTGGAGGCCAACCTGGCGGCAACGCGCAACCTGAAGCTGAACCTGAACGCTTCCTGGAACCGCGCCATTTACCTGGACTTCCCGACGGCGGCGCCGGATACCTCGGTCACGACCATCGTCAACTACGCCGGCCGGCAGTTGCACGGCGCCCCCAAGGTCATCGTCAACGCAGGCTTCGACTATACGCATCCGGTGGGCAGGCTGCAGGGCCGCATCTTCCTGAACAACTCCTACCGCTCCGGGTCCTACCTCGCTTCCAACCAGTCGGAGTACACTTACCAACGCGCGTATTCCCTGACCGATGGCGGCATCTCGATCGGCAGCCAGGATGGGCGCTATGAATTCTCGGTGGTAGCGAAGAATCTGTTCGACAAGGCGTATGCTACCGGGGCCGGGACCTACAGCAGTTCGGGAGCTGTGACGATTCAACCAGGCTATGGGCGGGCGCTGGCGGCGGTATTCAGGAGCCGCATCTGAGCTTGCACGGCGGATCAGAACGATCCGCCTTACGCGATAACGTGACCTTTTGAAGGAGACTGATTCGATGACACGATTGACCGCCAAGGATTTTGACCCGGAAGTACTGAAGCTGTTTGACCAATACGTACACGGCCAGCTTAGCCGCCGCGATTTCATGTCCTCGGCTGCGCGCTACGCGGTGGCCGGCGCCACGGGCGCGAGCCTGCTAGCCCAGCTCTCGCCCGTCTTTGCGGCGCAGCAGGTGGCGCCCACGGACGCGCGCATCAAGGGCGGCTATGTGGAGTACCCGTCGCCGCAGGGCTATGGCACGCTGCGCGGCTACCTGGTGCAGCCGGCCAATGCCAAGGGCAAGCTGCCTGCCGTGCTGGTGGTGCACGAGAACCGCGGCCTGAATCCGCATATCGAGGATATTGCGCGCCGCCTCGCCGTGGATGGCTTCCTGGCCTTCGCGCCGGACGCCCTCTTCCCGCTGGGCGGCTACCCGGGCAACGAAGACAAGGCGCGCGAACTCTTCCCGAGACTGGACCAGACCAAGACCCGCGCCGATTTCGTGGCGGCCGAACAGATCCTGAAGACCCACCCCGCCGGCAACGGCAAGGTGGGCGTGGTCGGCTTCTGCTATGGCGGCGGCGTGGCCAACTACCTGGCGACCGCGGTGCCCGACCTGGCGGCGGCCGTGCCGTTCTACGGGTCGCAGCCGCCGGCAGCCGACGTGGCGAAAATCAAGGCGCCGTTGTTAATTCACGACGCCGAGAACGACCAGCGCATCCGCGCCGGCTGGCCTGCTTATGAGGCGGCGCTGAAGGCGGCCGGGGTGCAATACCAGTATTACGTCTACCCCGGCACGGAGCACGGCTTCAATAACGACACCACGCCGCGCTATGACGAAGCGGCGGCAAAACTGGCCTGGCAGCGCACGGTGGACTTCTTCAAACAGAAGCTGGCCTGACAGGAGCTGATAGTTTATGTGAGATTTCTATAAGCTAGGCCGAATTAATTCGTTCAGTTCAGCGCCCGCTTTGCGTAGGCTGGAAAGCTCTATAAAGCGGGGCTAAAAAATGAATAAATTACTGACCTTCCCGGACAGCGCCGGCATGGCGCTGTCCATCCGTGCCAAGGCACTGCTGTTCCACGATCCCCTGTCATCGCGCCTGCTCGACCAGGTCGAGCGCATCGCCCGCACCGAGGCCACCGTGCTTGTCATCGGCCAGACCGGTACCGGCAAGGAACTGATCGCGCGCCATATTCATACCCAGAGCGGGCGCACCGGCGCCTTCATCGCCGTCAACTGCGGCGCCTTCAGTGAATCGCTGATCGACGCCGAACTGTTTGGCCATGAGTCGGGCGCCTTCACCGGCGCCACCCAGGCCCGCGCCGGCTGGTTCGAGGCGGCCAATGGCGGCACCCTGTTCCTGGACGAAATCGGCGACCTGTCGCTGAACCTGCAGGTCAAGCTGCTGCGCGTGCTGCAGGAAAGGCAGGTGGTGCGGCTCGGCGCGCGCAAGCCCATCCCGCTGGACGTGCGCCTGGTGGCGGCCACCAACGTGGACCTGCGCAAGGCCGTGGCGGCAGGCCGCTTCCGCGCCGACCTGTATTACCGCCTGAACGTGGCGCCGCTCTCACTGCCGCCGCTGCACCAGCGGCCCGGCGACATCCTGCCCCTGGCGCGCCACTTCATCCGGGTCTAGGGCGAGAAGATGGGTCTGGGCGAGACCGCCCTGGCGGCCGATGCGCGGGCCGCCGTGCTGAACTATGCGTGGCCGGGCAATATCCGCGAGCTGGAAAACGCCATCCATTACGCACTGATCGTCTGCACCGATGGCCAGATTCGCGAGGCGGACCTGAACCTGGCCGGCGTGCTGCATCGCGAGGGCGATGCGCAGCATGCAGCCCAGCCGGCGGGGCCGCAGGGCTGGCAGGCAAGGCTGGAAAGCCTGGTGGAGGAAATGATTGAAGCGGACGAACCGCAGCTGTACGAGCGCGTGGAGGAAACGGTGGTGCGCGCAGCCTTCGAATACTGCCGCCAGAACCAGGTGCAGGCTGCGCGCACGCTCGGCATCAGCCGCAACATCCTGCGCACCCAGCTTAAGCGCTTCGGCATGATCGGCGCGGAGGGCGAAAGCGCCGCGGCTTGAGCTGGAGGCATGGTCGCATCAGCCGCCCGTCGCCGTCAGCACCGAGAGCTTGCTGATGCCGGCGCGCGAGATGGCGGCCATTGCCTTTGCCACCGGCTTGTATGGCACGGTTTCATCGGCCTGCAGGCTCAGGGCCAGTTCAGGATTGGCGGCCGCCAGCCGTTTGAGTTCCTGCTCCAACTGATCGGCCGCCACTTCGCGCTTGTCGATGAACACCCTGCCCTCGCCATCGAGGCTGACGGTGACGGCC
>DASWYX010000398.1:0-7576 GCA_036404755.1 Pseudoduganella sp. | reverse complement strand
GTGGTGCTCAGCACGCGCTCGTAGGTGTTGCGGCGGCCATTGCCGTTGTTCCAACGCTCTTCAACCGACTGGGTGGTCTGTTCGTTGGTCACGTTGAACACGTCCATCTTCAGGGACAGGCCCTTCAGCATTTCCGGACGGTAGACCACGTTCAGGTCCAGACGCTTGTCCCATGGCAGACGGCCCAGGGAACCGCGTTGTACCAGCACGTTCTGCGCCGGGGTTGCGCCGAAGCAGTAGTGCGGACCGTTCGAGTAGTTCGGGGTGGTGCCGTCGAACAGGAAGCGGCCCAGGCAGCTGCGTGGACGGCCCGATGCGAACAGCACGTTGCCGCCGACGGTCCACTCAGGAGTGACTTCGTAGAAGCCGTATGCCTTCAACTGGTGCTTGCGGTCGTTAGGCAGCAGACCGTTGGCGCCGATCATCAGCTCCTTGTAGTCCCAGGTCTGGGTAGCAGCCACGTCGGTCTGGCCCACGTCGGACAGGGTCTGGCCTTCGGTATTGCCCTTGGAACGGGACCAGGTGTAGTTCACCTTGCCGTACCAGCCGTTGCGCAGCGGGTGCTCGGCGAACATGTCGACAGCGGTGTACTTACGCTCGGCTTTCGGGAAGCCCAGGTCAGCCGCGCTCAGGTTCACGGTGGTCAGGTTCTTCGCGGTACCGCCGTTGTTGGTGGAGCCGGAGTAGTCAACCAGGAAGGTGTTCGCTTCGCCCGGGTTGAAGTTGGCGCAACCGAAGCCACCCCAGTTGCTGGTGTCGATCTTGTGGTCAGCAGCATACTTCTCGAATGGACGGCCGTCGCAGAAGTCGTCGATGGTCGACTTCAGGGTACGGTAGGTCGCCTTCACGCCGAAGTTCAGGTCTGGCGACCAGGCGCGCTCGAAGCCCAGGGTCACTTCATCCTGGTAGGTCGGCTTCAGGTCCTGTGCGGACAGGGTCTGGTATGGCTTGGCCTGGCCGTACTCATTGTTGGACGAGGCCGGAGCGGACAGCTGGGTCAGACCGGTCGGTTGGCCATTGGCATCCACGCCGGTGTAGGCAAAGGCCTGCACGGTGTTGGTGGAACGGCCTGCGCCGCGCACTGCCAGGTGGGTCGGGATCTGCAGGTGGTAACGGCCGGCGGAACCGAAGATCTTGGTGGAGGAGTCACCGTTGACGTCCCACACAGCGCTCAGGCGAGGAGCGATCTGGTTGGTCATCTCAAGGTACTTCTCGTGGTCGCCGTTCTGGTTGTCGAAGCCTTCACGACGCAGGCCAGCGGTCAGCAGCACGGTCGGGGTGATCTGCCACTTGTCTTCGATGTACTGTGCGTCCTGGTTCGAGTAGGCGTTGGTCACGTCGGTGAAGATGGTCTTCGTGACGTAGTAGCCTTGCTTGCCCAGCGGGCTGGTCGAGGTGCCAGGGCCCTTGGAGGTGCCGCCGCCCAGGTCGAAGTCGGCCATCGGGTCGACGTTCTTCAGGTAGGTCCAGGTACCGCCGCCGATTGCCGATTCACCGGCGTTGTTCGAGCTCAGCTTGTTGTTGTCCAGACCGAAGCGGATGGTGTGGTTGCCCAGCTTGTATTCCAGGTCGAGACGGAAGGACTCGATCTTGTCGCTGGCGCCTTCCGGCAGCACGTTACCGGTCGAGGTGGTAACCGTCTGCTTGTTGACGTAGTTGATGCCAGGAGCCTGGTTTTCCGGAGCGAAGGTCGCCACCAGCAGGTTCGGGTTGTAGCCGGCGAACTCGTTGATGTGCTTGGACTTCGACTGGCCGTACAGGGCCTGCACGGTGAAGTCGCTGGTGATGTTGCCGGTGTACTTCAGGATCTGGACTTCAGCACCGTTGTCCTGCACGTTCTTTTCGGTCTTGCTGGAAGCGACCTTGCCGGTGTGCTGGCCGGTGACATAGCTGTAGTCCGAATAGTTGGTCTTGACTTCCGGGGTATCGCCGATCAGGGACAGTTCCAGGCGATGGTCGTCGGTGATGTTCCAGTCGAACTTGCCGAAGTAGCGGTCCACGGTACGCTTGGAGCTGTTCCAGGCTGCTGCCGGGTTGCCGCCGATGCGGATACCGTTGATCGAGTCGGTGCCTTCGGTGTCGGTCTTGGTGGTTTCAGCCGACAGGAACATGAACAGCTTGTCCTTGATGATCGGGCCGGAGATGTAGCCACCGTAGCGCTTCTCGGTGCGCTCATTGTCTTCGCGCTTGCGGTACAGGGTACCGTCGGTCGCTGGGAAGTTGCCCGTCTTCGCGTAGTACAGGTCCTTGGTCTTGGAACGCAGCGAGTTCGGCTCGATGGAAGCCATCACGCCGGCTTCCCAGTTGTTGGTACCGGACTTGGTGGTGATGTTGACCACGCCACCCACGGAACGGCCGAATTCAGCGCCGAAGCCGCCGGTCAGGATCTGTGCCTGGGCGATTGCGCCGAACGGCAGTTCGGAGGCACCCAGCTGGGTCAGCGGGTTGGTGACAGGGAAACCGTTGATGTAGTACGCGTTCTCGGAAGCGCCGCCACCAGCGAAGGATGCACCGCCGGCGTAACGGGAGTCGACGCGGGTGGTGTTAGGAGCCAGCTGAATGATGGCGTCCACGTTCTGGGCGATCGGCAGCTTGGCCAGTTCGCGGGCAACGAAGGTTGCACCGTTGTTGGCGTTGGTGACGTCGATGCGGCTGCGGCGGCCGGTCACCTGAACCTGTTGCAGGCCAGGCGCGGAGAACACAGCTTCCACACCCTGACCAGCCAGCACTTCCAGCTGGGTGGAGGAGCCCGAGGCACCGCCCTTCACCAGGGTAGCGCTATAGCGGCCGATCGGCAGTGCGGTAGCGGTAAAGGTACCGTTTGCTTCAACTTCCACAGTACGGGTCAGGTTGGTGTCCAGGTTCTTCAGCACAACGGAGTTGGCGGTGCCTGGTGCAACTTTACCGTACACGTTACCGGAAGCGTTCGACTGTGCCATGACCGGCTGCACCAGGGCAGTCGACAGGGCGGCAGTGCTGAACGCCAGCGTGAGGGCACGCGCAATAACAGTTTTTCTCAACATTTTGGTTCCTAAAGTAAGCATGCAGTCGCAGTAAGCTTTGGTAAAACCACTCGCTTAACTGACGCTTCTACAGCATTTGTTTTGTTTGTCCCGACTAAAACCAAAAAACATATGTCGCTTTGTGGGCGACGAGCGGACTCAATTGCATTCAATTAACTCCAGCGTAGGATAAGACCATATTGAAAGTCGCCATGTCAACGCAACACGCAGTAGTATGAGGAAAATACAACAGTAGTGAAATACAGAGAATTCGCGTGCAATCGCAGCAATTTGCCCCAAGATGACGCAGGCTTGGCGCCAAATTAGTGCAGTGCAAAAATTGCCACAAAATTAAATCGGGAATTTGGCTGATATTTGCGCGTTTAATATAGTTATTAAATTTTCGGCGCAAAAAAGTTTATCTCCGGCGTTGGGAGATAATCGGACGACAGCGGGGGAGATATTCCGCGACAGACCAGAAGCGAGCAGGGAGCTTGCTACTCAAATATCAACTATTGCATTCTTTGAATCCGCTGTACAGCACAAATCTGTATCGAATCGCGGTTTTGGGCCTTGCTGAGCATCAATCGTTGCGTTTATACAACCACTGAAACCGGTTAGAATGGTGGTTTGGGCCCGCCGCGCGCCCCACTTAGCGAAAGAACACCATGCTGCGTTTAAATGAAGTCAAGCTCCCCCTGAACCACACCGAACCCGAACTGAAGCAGGCCATCCTGGACCGGCTGCAGATCGACGCGTCCACCCTGCTTGGCTTCACCATCTACAAGCGCAGCTACGATGCGCGCAAGAAGGCGCACATCAGCCTGATCTACTCGCTGGACCTGGAAACCACCGACGACGCCAGCATCCTGAAGCGCCGCAAGCACGATGTGCACCTGATGCCCTCGCCGGACATGGAGTACAAATTCGTCGCCCAGGGCGTGAACGCGGACGGCAGCCAGCCGCGCCCGGTCGTGATCGGCATGGGCCCCTGCGGCCTGTTCGCCGCCCTGATCCTGGCCCAGAGGGGCCTGCGCCCCATCATCCTGGAACGCGGCAAGACGGTGCGCGAACGCACCAAGGATACGTTCGGCTTCTGGCGCAAGCGCGTGCTGAATCCGGAGTCGAACGTGCAGTACGGCGAAGGCGGCGCCGGTACCTTCTCGGACGGCAAGCTGTACTCCCAGATCAAGGACCCCAAGCACTATGGCCGCAAGGTGCTGACCGAATTCGTGAAAGCGGGCGCGCCCGAGGAAATCCTCTACGTCAGCAAGCCGCACATCGGCACCTTCCGCCTGGTGAAGATGGTGGAAGCGATGCGCGAGGAAATCCAGGCCCTGGGCGGTGAAATCCGCTTCGAGCAGCGCGTGACCGATTTCGACATCGAGGAAAAGGATGGCGTGCGCCAGATGCGCGGCCTGAAACTGGCCAGCGGCGAGTACATCGCCACCAACCACGTGGTGCTGGCGATCGGCCACAGCTCGCGCGACACCTTCGAGCAGCTGTATGAACGCGGCGTCTACATCGAGGCGAAGCCATTCTCGATCGGCTTCCGCGTCGAGCACCCGCAGTCGCTGATCGACGTGTGCCGCTTCGGCCCGAACGCCGGCCACCCCATCCTCGGCGCGGCCGACTACAAGCTGGTGCACCACGCGAGCAATGGCCGCGCCGTCTACAGCTTCTGCATGTGCCCCGGCGGCACCGTGGTGGCGGCGGCGTCCGAGCCGGGCCGCGTGGTCACCAACGGCATGAGCCAGTACTCGCGCGCCGAGCGCAACGCCAATTCGGCCATCGTGGTCAGCATCTCGCCGGAGAAGGACTATCCCGGCCATCCGCTGGCCGGCATCGCCCTTCAACGCGAGCTGGAGGAAAAGGCCTTTGTGCTGGGCGGCTCGAACTACGATGCGCCGGGGCAGCTGATGGGCGACTTCGTGGCCGGCCGCGCTTCCAGCGAGTTCGGTTCCGTGATCCCCTCCTTCAAGCCGGCCGTGCACCTGACCGACCTGGCGCGCATCCTGCCGGACTACGCCACCGAAGCGCTGCGCGAAGCCTTCCCGGCTTTCGACAAGCAGATCAAGGGCTACTTCAAGGAAGATGCGGTGCTGACCGGCCTGGAAACCCGCACCTCGTCGCCAATCCGCATCAAGCGCAATGACGACGACTTCCAGAGCCTGAACACGCGCGGCCTGTTCCCGGCCGGCGAAGGCGCCGGCTACGCGGGCGGCATCCTGTCCGCCGGCGTGGACGGCATCAAGGTGGCGGAGGCGCTTGCCCTGTCGATGGCTGGCAAGCCTTGACTTCCATCGGCAGGCGCAGCGAGAAGACGCTACCCGCACCTTCGCTGCTGCGCACGTCGATCTGGCCTCCCATCTGGTGCATGATCGTGTAGACGATGTGCAGTCCCAGGCCTGAACCGCCCTGCCCGCGCTTGGTGGTGAAGAAGGGCTCGAAGATGCGTTCGCGCACGGCATCCGTCATGCCGGCGCCATCGTCGGCAAATTCCATCAGCAGCCAATCCCCGTCGCGCTGCGCGCTCACCCGCACTGCGCCGCCCTGCCCTTTCGGGTAGGCGTGGCGCGCGGCATTCATCAGCAGGTTGGACAGCACCTGCGAGAACTTCCCCGGCGGCAGGCGCGGACGCAGCGTACTGTCGATCTCCAGCACCACCTTGATGCCCGCCTTGCGCAATTCCGGGCTGTGCGCAGACACCACGCCCTGCACATAGTCGTGCAGCGCCAGCGTGCTGACATGCTCGGTGCCCTGGTCCACCGCCAGCTGCTTGAAATTGCCGATCAATTCGGCCGCGCGGTGCAGGTTCGATTCGATCAGCGCCGCCGCATCATTCAGGCGACCGGCCAGGTTGACCAGGTCGGAACGGCTGACCTTGGGCGCGTTCAGCGTCGCCACCAGCTGGCCCGTATAGCTGCTCATCGCGGAAGCGGCCGTCAGCGCCACGCCCACCGGCGTATTCACTTCATGCGCCACGCCCGCCACCAGCGCGCCCAGCGCGGCCAGCTTTTCCTGCTCCACCAGGCTGGCCTGGGCCGCGCGCAGCGCTTCCGTGCGCCGTTCAACCCTTTCCTCCAGCAGCGCCTCGCGTTCCTGGTGCTGCAACTCGGCTGCCGCCCGCGCGGCGAAGATGGACAGCAGGGACAGCGCCAGCAGCCGCTTGTTCTCGTCGATCGGCTTGACGTCGATGGCCGACAGGATGCCTAGCGACTTGCCCTCGGTATCGACCATCGGCATGCCGACATAGCTTTCCGCGCGCATGTCCACCAGCAGCGCATCGAGCGGGTAATCCTGCTGGATGCCGCTGCCGTGGAAGCACATGGTCTGGTCCTTCACATTGCTGCACGGCGTGTGCTGCAGGCTGTATTCGATATTGGGCTGGAAGTCCTGGCCGCCCCAGACCGCCAGCGTGCGTATGCCTTCCTCGCCGTCGGGCATCCTGATCACACGGCCGCAGATCACGTACATCACGTCCAGCGCCTGGGCCAGGTCGTGCACCAGCACGCGGAAGAATTCCTCGCCCCTTGCGCGCGCCGTGGCGGCCGTGATGGAGCGCAGGGCCGCCTCGGCGAGGATGCGCGCATCGCCGGGCGCGTACAGCGGGGTGTTCATGGTGGACCTCCTTCCCGGACCGGCTGTATCTGGTACAGGGCGCGCAACCAGTCGCCGCGCGACAGCAGCAGGCTGGCCAGCGCCGGATCGAAGCGCTGGCCGTGATCGTCCGCCACGGCCTGCAGGGCCTCGTCCAGCGTGTGCGGGCCGCGCCAGGGACGCGGACTGGCCATCGCGTCGACGAAGTCCGCCAGCGCCGTGATGCGGGCAGGCAGGCAGATCTGGGCGCCGCCCAGGCGGCGCGGGTAACCCTTGCCATCCCAGCGCTCATGGTGCTCGCGCGCGATGCGCGCCGCCAGCTGCAGCACCGGCTGGTTCGAACGCGACAGCATGTCCGCCCCGATATCGCAGTGCAGGCGCATGCGCTCCCACTGCGCCGCATCGAGCGGACCGGGTTGGAGCAGGATGGCATCGGGCACGCCGGCGTGGCCGATGTCGTGCAGGGGCGCCGCCTGGCGCAGCTGACGCACGGCGGCCGGCGGCATGTCCAGCTCCTCGCCCAGCATGGCGGCAATCCGGCCGACGCGCTCCACGTGGCCGCCGCCGTCCGCCGAGCGCGTTTCGATCGCTTCGCCCATGATGGCGACCAGGGCGGACTGCGTGGCGCCCAGTTCTTCACGCTGCAGCAGCTTTTCATAGGTGATGGCGACGTTGGCGGCAAACAGCGCCAGCAGCTCGCGCTGTTCTTCCGCCACCGGCTGGGCGAAGTCCATGTAGAGGAAGCACTCATTGCCTTCGCGCGTGCGGTAGTAGCAGGCGTACCAGGTGTCGCCATAATGGTCGCTCTGTTCAATCATGCAGCGCGTGAAGGCTTCGCGCACCGCCGGCGGCAGATGGTCCAGGCTTTCCTGCGGCGCCAGGCCGGCATAGGCGGAGGTGGCGGCCAGCACCTGCAGCCGCCCGATCTGCTGGGCCGCGGCATAGGCGTTGAGGCGGCTGGCGCACACGCCCTG
>DASWYX010000397.1:0-9784 GCA_036404755.1 Pseudoduganella sp. | reverse complement strand
GCAAAGCCGGGCAGGTTGGCCCAGGCGGGCGATGGCGGCTGCTCAACCGCCTTGCGCAGCGCGAAGGCATGCTGGTAGGGCAGGGGCACGAAACCGTTTTGCGTAAAGACGGGGACCTCGGCGTAGCCCGCCATCAGCATGCCGTCATCGGCCAGCAGCGCGGACAGCTGCGCCGCCGCGGCGGCAGCGGTGGGACGGTCGAAGTAGATCAGCAGGTTGCGGCAGAAGATGATGTCGTAGGCCGCGGCGGGCGTGGCGCCGCCGGCCAGCACATTACCCTGCCGGAAGCGCACGCGCTGGCGCAGGCTGGACGCGATGGCGTACTCGCCGCCGTCGCCGCCGACCGGCGTGAAATAGCGGTCGCGGAATGCCAGGTCCTGGGCGCGGAAGGCATTGCGTCCGAAAACCCCGGCCTCGGCGCGCGCGATGCAGTCCGCGCTGATGTCCACCGCGTCGATCATGAAGGCGTCCAGCGGCACGCAGGCATCGCACAAGGCCATGGCCATCGAGTATGGTTCCTCGCCGCCCGCGCAGGGCAGGGACAGGATGCGTACCAGGCGGGCACCGCGCGCCAGGCGGGCTTTCACGAATTCGGTCGCCAGCGCAAACGCGCGGGGATCGCGGAACAGCCAGGATTCAGGCACCACCACCAGTTCGACCAGCTGCGCCAGTTCGTCCGGCGCCGCGCCCTGCATCAGCTCATGGGCATACTGCTTGCGGTCGGTCTGCCCCAGCGCTTCCATGCGCGCGCGGATGGCACGCTCCACCGCGCTGCGCGGCAGGTTCAGGCCAGTGGCGTCCTTCAGCATGCCCTGGATAGTCATGGCGCGCTGCCCTCAGGCTGGAACAACAGGGCGCGCAAATTGGCCGGCAGCAGTTGCGCCACTTCCACCAGCTGCACGACACCTTCGGCATCGCCGGCCACCGCGCCCAGGAAGGGCGCCGCCTTCACGCCGCTCGGTTGCAGCGCCTGTTCCGCCACATCCTGCACCCCCGCCACGCGCTCGGCCAGCAGGGCCAGCGCATGGGTGGCGCCGTGCGGATCGGTGTAATCGACCAGCACGATACGCGTATCGAAATGCTGGCGTGCCGGCGCGCCGCCGCTGATGCGGGACAGGTCGATTACCGGCACCGTGTCGCCGTGCAGGTTCATCAGGCCGGCCACGGCATCCGGCGCCAGGGGCAGGGCTTTCAGTTCCAGCAGGGGCAGCACGCGCCGCACGGCCCGCAGGGGCAGGCCGTAGCGGTCATCGCCGATGTGGAATACCAGCACCTTCATGGCGTCACACGTTCACCGCAAAGGTGGCCACGCTGGACTGCAGGTCGCCCGCCGCATACTGGAGCTGGTGCACGGCCTCGCTGGTGGCTTTCAGCGATTCCACCGTCTGCTGGGTGGCGTCGTTCAGCTGCATCATGGTTTCGGTGATCTGCTGCGCGCCCACGGCCTGCGCCTGCATGCCCTGCAGGACGGTATCGAATTGCGGCGCCAGCTTCTGCACCTGGTCCATCACGCCGGAAAGCTGGTCCGTCACCTGGCGTACTTCGCTCACGCTGCGGCGGATCTCTTCGCTGAACTTGTCCATGCCCATCACGCTGGCCGACACGGCGGACTGCATTTCCTTCAGCATCTGCTCGATGTCCCAGGTGGAAACGGAAGTCTGGTCCGCCAGGCGGCGGATCTCGGTCGCCACCACCGAGAAACCGCGCCCCGCCTCGCCGGCCTTCTCGGCCTCGATGGCCGCGTTCAGCGACAGGATATTGGTCTGGTCCGCAACCTTGGTAATCGTGGTCAGCACGCTGTTGATGTTGGAAGCCTTCTCCGACAGCGCCGCCAGCTTGGCATTGATCGAATCGGTGGCGCTGACCATGTTCTGCATGGTCTGGTCCATGCGGCGCAGGTTGACCTGGGCTTCAGAGGTGGCGGTCGTCGTGTAGTCCGCCACGGCGGTCGCGTCTTCCATGGTCTTCAGCAGCTGGCTGGTGTTGGCCGAGATTTCCTTGGTGGTGCTCAGCACCTCGACCGAAGTCTGGGCCTGTTCGACGCCGGTCGCTTCCTGCTGCTTGGCCGACGCCGCAATTTCGGTGGCGGAGGTGGTGACCTGGATGCCCGCCTTCTGTACATTGTTCAACAGGCCGCGCAGGTTTTCGAACATGCGCGTCAGGCCGGCGCCCAGGCGGCCGATGGCATCCTCGCCGGTCACGTTCACCTTGCTGGTCAGGTCGCCCGCCGCGGCGCGGGTCACGGTTTCCATCAGCGAGTCCACTTTGGCGCGCAATTCGTCGGTCAGCGCCTGCTCGCGTGCCTGGGTTTCCTGCAGCAGCTGGGCCATGTTGTTGAAGTCCTGCGTGACCTTGCCCAGTTCATCGCGCGACAGCACTGCGGCGCGTGCCGACTGTTCGCCGGCGCCCAGGCGGCCCAGCGCCGAGGTCAGGTTGTTCAGCGGCGTGACGATGGCGCGCGCCAGGAAGTAGGTGATCAGCAGGGCCAGCACCACGACGGCGACGGCGCCCAGGCCCAGCACATTATTCATCTGGCGTTGCAGGTCGGTCAGCGTGGCGCTGCGCTGGGCCAGCAGGCGTTCTTCTTCGGCGGTCGCGTCCTCCAGCAGGGCGCGCACGGAGGCCACGGCGGCCGCGCTGTCGCGCAACTCGTTGGACTGGCCCAGCGCATCGGCCGCGCCCTTGGTATCGCCCAGCTGGCGGCGCTTCTCGATCTGGCGCTTTAGATTGACGTTCAGCCAGGTTTCGAGGATGGCGCCGGCTTTTTTAAGGCGATCGTTCTGGCGCGGATTGTCGGAGGTGAGCTGGATGGCGTTCTGCATGTGCTGCGTGACTTCCTGCGCGTACTCGCGCTCCGAAGCCAGCACCGTATCGTTGCCGGTCAGGAGGTAGCCCCGTATCTCGACCTGGGTGCGCAGCACGGCGTTGTTGATGCGGTCGATTTCAATCAGCACCTGCATCGTGTGCTTGTCCCAGCCATTGGCCTCGGTCAGGCGGGAGAAGTTATTGTAGGCGACGGCCAGCAGTAGCAAGATGATCGCGACAATGCTGCCGAAGCCCAGGTAGAGTTTATTCTTGACGCTAAGGTCTTTCATGCGGCGGCCTCCGGGGCGAATGGTCGTGAGGGCAATGTAACAAAAAAAACGGGCCGCGCAAAGGCGACCCGTTCATCAGGCAGCGCACCGGGGTGCGTAGGGCGGATCGTTTGATCCGCCGTTGCTTGCATTACTGACCGCGCTTGAGGCGGGCGTTGGCCGCGATGCGCATGCGCAGCGCATTCAGCTTGATGAAGCCGCCGGCGTCGGCCTGGTTGTAGGCGCCGCCGTCTTCATCGAAGGTGGCGATGGTCTGGTCGAACAGCGAATCGGTCTTCGAATCGCGGGCCACGACGATCACATTGCCCTTGTACAGCTTCACGCGCACCCAGCCGTTCACGCTTTGCTGCGTGTGGTCGATCAGGGTTTGCAGGGCCACGCGCTCCGGCGCCCACCAGTAGCCGTTGTAAATCAGGGACGCGTAACGCGGCATCAGATCGTCCTTCAGGTGGGCCACTTCGCGGTCCAGCGTGATGGATTCGATGGCGCGGTGCGCTTTCAGCATGATAGTACCGCCCGGCGTTTCATAGCAGCCGCGCGACTTCATGCCCACGTAGCGGTTCTCCACCAGGTCGAGGCGGCCGATGCCATGCTTGCCGCCCAGTCGGTTCAGTTCCGTCAGCACGGCGGCAGGCGACAGGCGCTTGCCGTTCAGGGCCACGATGTCGCCCTTTTCGTATTCGATGTCCAGGTATTCCGCCTGGTCCGGCGCCGCTTCCGGGCTCACGGTCCAGCGCCACATCGATTCCTCGGCTTCGGCGCTCGGGTTTTCCAGGTGACGGCCTTCGAAGGAGATATGCAGCAGGTTGGCGTCCATCGAGTAAGGTGCGCCGCCGGCCTTGTGCTTCATGTCGATTTCGATGCCGGCGTCTTCCGCATATTTCAGCAGCTTCTCGCGCGACAGCAGGTCCCATTCACGCCACGGAGCGATCACGCGCACGCCCGGCTTCAGCGCATAGGCGCCCAGCTCGAAACGCACCTGGTCGTTGCCCTTGCCGGTGGCGCCGTGGGAGATGGCGTCAGCGCCGGTTTCGTTGGCGATCTCGATCAGGCGCTTGGCGATCAGCGGACGCGCAATCGAGGTGCCCAGCAGGTATTCGCCTTCGTAGACGGTGTTGGCGCGGAACATCGGGAACACGAAGTCGCGCACGAATTCTTCGCGCACGTCGTCGATGAAGATGTTTTCCGGCTTGATGCCGAACTTCAGTGCCTTGGCGCGTGCCGGCTCCAGCTCTTCACCCTGGCCCAGGTCGGCGGTGAAGGTCACGATCTCGCACTTGTAGTTATCCTGCAGCCACTTCAGGATCACGGAGGTGTCCAGGCCGCCGGAGTAGGCGAGGACGACTTTTTTTACATCGCTCATTTTGATTTCTCTTACAGTTGGTATTGGTTGCTTCCCCGTAGGGCGGATCATTCGATCCGCCGTTGCGGGCCACGTGCCTGCACGCACGGCGGATCAATGATCCGCCCTACATGCCTCAATCGGGCTGGCTCTGTGTATCGATGCGGCCCAGCAGCAGGTACTCGATCAGCGCCTTCTGGATGTGGAGGCGGTTTTCGGCTTCGTCCCAGACCACGGATTGCGGCCCGTCGATCACCTCCGCGGACACTTCCTCGCCGCGGTGGGCGGGCAGGCAGTGCATGAAGAGGGCGTCCGGCTTGGCGCGTTTCATCTTTGCGGCGTCCACGATCCAGCCGTCGAAGGCTTTCAGGCGCGCCGCGTTTTCTTCCTCGTAGCCCATGCTGGTCCACACATCGGTGTTGACCAGGTCCACGCCTTCGCAGGCGTCGGACGGGTTGGCGAACAGGGTGAAGCGGTCGGTGGACACCAGCGACATGTCCATCTCATAGCCGTGCGGCGTGGACACGTTGACGTGGAAGCCGAACACCTCGGCCGCCTGCAGCCAGGAATACAGCATGTTGTTGGCATCGCCGATCCAGGCCACGGTCTTGCCCTTGATGGAGCCGCGATGCTCGATGTAGGTGAAGATGTCCGCAAAGACCTGGCAGGGGTGGTGCTCGTTGGTCAGGCCATTGATCACTGGCACGCGCGAATTGGCGGCGAAACGCTCGATGATGTCCTGGCCGAAGGTGCGCACCATGATGATGTCGCACATGCGCGACATGACCTGGCCCGCGTCTTCCACCGGCTCGCCGCGCCCCAGCTGGGAATCGCGGGTATTCAGGTAGATGGCGGCGCCGCCCAGCTGGTGCATGCCGGCCTCGAAGGAGAGGCGGGTGCGGGTCGAGTTCTTGTCGAACACCATGACCAGCGTGCGGTCGATCATCGGGTGATAGATCTCGTAGTTCTTGAACTTGCGCTTGATATCGTGCGCGCGCTCGATCACGTATTCGTATTCGTCCAGCGTCAGGTCGCTGAACTGGAGGTAGTGCTTGATCTTCGAAGTGGACATATTTGCAACTACTTTATTGCGGGGTGAATAACGATTATAAGGGCATTTCAGTAGATAGTGGCCGGTCGCGCGGGATCGTGCCGCGGCGCGGTAAGCGGGAGGTCCAGGGTAAAGGTGGTTCCGCCGCTGCTGCTGATCACGCTGATATGCCCACCCAGCAGCGAAGTGACGATGTTGTAGCTGATTGAAAGTCCCAGGCCGGAACCGCCTTGCCCGAGCTTCGTGGTGAAGAACGGATCGAAGATGCGGGACAGGTTTTCCTGGGAGATGCCGCCGCCGTCGTCGCTGAAGGACACCAGCACGCGGCCTTCGACCGGCATGGTGGCGATCAGGCGCATGCGGCCCTCCTCGCGGCCGTCGAAGGCGTGCAGCAGGGCGTTGTTGATCAGGTTCGTGACCACCTGGCCGAAGGGGCCGGGATAGCTGTCCATCGTGATGGACTCGGGCACGTCGAACTCGATCTTGTGGTAGGCGGCGCGGATGCGGTTCATCATGGTCGCGATGATTTCATGCGTGACCTGCTGCAGGTTGAACTTGCGGCGCTGCTCGGTGGTGCGGTCGACCGCCACCTGCTTGAAGCTGTTTACCAGGTCGGCCGCGCTATTCAGGCCGCGCATCACGAGCGAGGAAGCCTTGCGCGCGTCGGCGATATAGGCCAGCAGCTCGGACTTGCGCAGGCCCGGGCCATTGATGGCTTTTTCCAGGTCCTCGGTTTTCTGTTCCAGCGTGCTGGCGATCAGCAGGCTGTTGCCGATCGGGGTATTCAATTCGTGCGCCACGCCCGCCATCAGCGATCCGAGGGCCGCCAGCTTCTCCTGCGACACCAGCTGCGTCTGCGCTTCCTGCAGCTGGCTGTAGGCGTGGGCGTTATCCAGCGCGATGGCGCCATAGGCGCACAGGGTACGGAAGATCAGGCGTTCGCGCTCGCCGAAGGCGCCCGGATGCATGGACTGCACCGTCATGACGCCCAGCGCGCGCTCGCCCACCAGCAGGGGCACGAAGAGGGCCGATGCGCTGGCCGCGGTGCCGGGCGTGATCAGGCTGTTGCTATTGTCGCCCAGGTGCTCGACATAGACTTCGCGCCGCTCCTTCAGGCAGCGCGCGGTCCAGGCGCGCGGGTGGTCGAGCGGAATCTCGAAGTGGGGCAGCAGGTCGCCCGCTTCGATGCCGAACGCCCTTTGCAGCTTGGTGACGGCAGGATCGGTCAGGTAGATGGCGAAGGTATTGGCCGCCATCAGGGCCTGCACGTGGCGGTTCAGGGCCTGGTGCACGGCGCCGGCGTCCAGGTAGGTGGTGATTTCCTGGCCGATGGCGGACAGGCGCTCCAGCAGCTTGGTGGTCTGCTGCAGCACTTCGGCGCGGCGCGCTTCGGACATGGCCAGCTCGCGGTGGTGCTGGCCTTCGGCGCGGGCCTGCTCCGTCTGGTGGTGCACCTGCATGGCGACTGCGCGGCTGGTCGCTTCCAGCGTATGCGTCTTCTCGCGCGCCGTGCTGGCGGCGGTGGCCATGTCGTAGGCCGCTTCATAGTCGCCCAGGCGGGCGTATTCGCGCCCCAGGTTGTCGTAAAGGTCGCCCGGTACCGTGTAGCCCTCGATGGTGGAAGCGGCATCCAGCGCGCGGTGCAGGTAGTGCAGGGTGGCGTTGGGCGCCGTCATGCCCGGCGGGTCGGGCAGCTCGTGCCGGCTGTGGATCAGGGCCAGCACGCGCAGCGCGGCGATGTGGTTGTAGGCATTGTGGTGGGCGGCGGCATGCTCGACGGCCTGCTGCGCCATGGCCAGCGCTTCCTGCGGACGGTCCAGGTAGCACAGGGCGTGCGCCTGGCCGCGCCACGCCACGCTGGTGAAGTCGGCCTGCTGCAGCGCCTCCGCCCGCACGGCCAGGCGCTGGAAGGAATCGAGCGCGCCGGCATAGTCATATTTGGACAGGCACAGGTCGCCGAGGAATTGCAGCGCGATGGCGTAGCTGCGCGCATTGGACACCGGCGCCAGGATGCCCAGCGCCTCGTGCAGCATTTCCTGGGCCGCGTCCAGGCGCCCCAGGCGGCGCACGAAATCGGCCGTATGCATCAGCACCGAACCGATGCTGCGTGGCCAGCTGGTGGGACGCGCCAGTTCCATCGCGCGCTGCATCCATTCTAGGGCGGAGTGCAGGTCGTTCAGGTTGGCGAACTTTTCGGCGATATTGGTAGCCGAGATGATGGCAGAGCGGATCTGGCCCGTTTCCAGCGCGGCTTCGTAGCTGCGGATATAGAAGCCGGCGGCGTTGCCGAAATCGCTGGCCTGGCTGGCGGCCATGCCGAGAAAGTCGTTGATCCAGCAGTCGACCGCCGGCGGCACCTCGGCGGACAGGTCGAAGCGCTTGCCCCAGGTTGCCGTGGCGCTGTTCAGGTCGCGCAGCACCGCCCAGCGTGCGCTGGCGGCATCGGCGATCGCTTCACGGTCGGTATCGCCGGCGTGGCGGGCGCATTCGGCGGCGGCGGCCAGTTCCGCGTCGCGCCGGGCATGGTCGCCGCGGTCGACGGCGATCCAGGCCTTGAGCCAGTGCGCATCAGCGCAGCCGGCATGGTCGCCGACGCGGTGCAGTTCGGCTTCGGCCTTGTTGGCCAGTTCGTCGGCGGCGTCGAGGTGGCTGGAAAGCCAGTCGATTTCGCCCTGCACCAGCAGCAGGCGGGCGGCGCAGGCAGCCTGTTCGTCCGCCTCCAGCCCGCCGTGCGGCAGCAGGGCGGACGCTTCTTCCACCAGCGCCGAGGCGCGCGCACCGTCGCGCTGGCGCAGATGCCAGGACAGGGAGATCAGCAGCGGCAGGCGGGCGGCGCCGCGCAGCGGGAGCAGGTCCAGCTCCCACTGGGCGATGGCGTCGTCGTCGGCGAACATCTCCATAATCGGTCCCGGTCAGTAAAGCGTCTGTGACGATTCGTGCAGTAGTTGACCGTACAGAGTATGGCGCATTTTTGCGATCTTGCCCTGTCCCACCGCTTCCAGCACCGCGCATTGCGGCTCGCTCAGGTGGCGGCAGTTATAGAACTTGCAGCCGCCCAGGTAGGGCGCGAAGTCGCGGAAGGCCCGCTCCAGCATGCCCTCGCTCAGGTGGTACAGGCCGAATTCCTGGAAGCCGGGAGAGTCGATCACGCTGGCGTCCGGACCGAGGTGGTAGAGACGCGTGAAGGTAGTCGTATGCTTGCCGGTATCCAGCGCTTCGCTGATTTCACGGGTGGCGATGTCGGCGTCCGGCACCAGCAGGTTGATCAGGGAGGACTTGCCCATGCCGGACTGGCCGATCAGGATCGACGATTCGCCCGTGAGCAGCGGGCCAAGCGCGGCGACCGTCGCTTCCGGCTGCGCCGTGGCGGAAACTTCGATCAGCTCATAGCCCATGGCCGTGTAGACCTGCAGGCGCTCGCGGGCGCGGGGCAGGGCGTCTTCCACGTCGATCTTGTTCAGGATCAGACGGGCGCGCACGCCGGCCGCTTCGGCAGCGACCAGGGCGCGCGACACCAGGTCGTCCGAGAAGCTTGGCTCGGTGGCGACCACGATGAACAGCTGCGTGACGTTGGCCGCCAGCAGCTTGGACTTGTACTGGTCCGAGCGGTAGAGCAGGGTCTTGCGCTCCTGGATGCGGTCGATCACCGCCTGGTCGGGCGAGGTGAGGGTGAGGTCGACGATGTCGCCGACCGCTACATTGGTCTTCTTGCCGCGCGTGACGCACTGCAGGTGCTGGCCATTGGATTCCGCCAGGTAGTGGCGGCCGTGTGCTGCAATGATGGTGCCGGTGCGTTTTTCCTTGCTCATGCCAATGCGTCCGCCTTCGCTGCGCAGATGAAGTCATTCAGCGAAAGGCCGCCCACCGAGTGCGTGTCGTAGCGCACTTCGCAGGTCTTGTAGCCCACCAGCAGTTCCGGGTGGTGGTCTTCCTTGTGCGAGATCCAGGCCAGCGCGTTCACGAAAGCCATGGTCTCGTAATAGTTGGCGAAGTTGAAGGCCTTCACCAGCTTGCCGCCCGCGATGGTCCAGCCGTCCAGCAGATGGCACAGGCGGGAGGCCTCGTGGGCGTTCACGCCATCCCTGGCGTGGGTCGATTGCAGCGAGCGCAGATGGGCGGCGCTTTGAATGGCGGCTGTCATTGTGCTGCCCCCAGGTTGAGGTGACGAATGCGCACGCTGGCGGGCGGATGCGAATCGTAGAAGGCCGAATGCAGCGGATCGGGCGTCAGGGTCGAGGCATTATCTTCGTACATCTTCACCAGGGCCGACACCAGGTCGCGCGAATCGGTGTGCTT
>DASWYX010000396.1:0-3313 GCA_036404755.1 Pseudoduganella sp. | reverse complement strand
CCAAGGCGAGGAACGCTCGAAGACTTATCTCGATCCCTACACGGGCAAGCTGCTGGGCCAGGCCACCGGCGAAGAATTTTTCGCCCAGGTGCTGCTATTGCACCGCGTGCTGCTGATGCCGGGCGGTTCGGAAGGACCGGGACGCCATTTCACGGCAGTCGCGGCCTTCACGCTGATGTTCTTCGTCTTCTCCGGCCTTTATCTGCGCTGGCCCAAGGCCGCCGCGAGCTGGCGCGCCTGGCTGCTTGCGGACAGCAAGATGCGCGGCCCCGCCCTGTGGCGCAGCCTGCACCTGACGGCCGGCACCTGGCTGTTTCTGGTGTATCTGATGAGCGCAACGACCGGCATTTCCTTCTCCTACGAGTGGTGGCGCAACGGACTTTCCGCCGTGCTGACGGGCGCTGCGCCGCCGCCAAAGTCCTCGCCGCCGAAGGAGAAGTCCGCCAAGAAGGAAGCGCCGCCCTCCCTGGACGCCGCCTGGTTAGCGATGCAGGCGCTGAACGGCGGCCACTACGAGATGGTCACCATCACCGTGCCCAAGGCCTCGGCGAAACAGGTGCGCATGGCCCACCTGCCCGTCGGCACCACGCATAACCGCGCCCAGGACATCGCGATGATCGGTCTTGCCAACGGCCATATCGACAAGCTGACGCGCTACGTAAACCAGACGCTGGGCGCAAAGATGATGCAGGCCATGGTTCCCCTCCATCGTGGCGCCTTCTTCGGCCTGCCCGGCCGGCTCATTGTCGCGGCAGCGGCTATCACGCTGCCGGGTTTCTTCATCACAGGCTGGATGCTGTACCTGAACCGCCGCAAGGGCCTCGCGCTGGCACGGCAGGCCGCGGCACAGGCCGTCGCGGGCAGTGGCGCAGGCACGAGTACGGGCAGCGGCGCCGACGGCATCGTGGTCGCGTACGCCAGCCAGAGCGGCACAGCCGAGCAACTAGCGTGGCGCACAGTAGCTGCGCTGAACGAAGGCGGCGTACAGGCCAGCGCCAGCTCGCTGCACAAGCTCACGCCGGATGCGCTGGCCTCCGCCGGCACACTTCTCGTGGTTGCCAGCACTTATGGCGAAGGCGAGCCGCCGGACACCGCGCGCAACTTTGAGCGCAACACGATGGCCGCCCCGTTGCAGCTGCATAAGCTGCGCTACGCGGTGCTGGCCTTGGGTGACCGCGCGCATGCCGATTTCTGCGCCTTCGGTCGACGCATCGACTCCTGGCTTGAGGCCAGCGGGGCCCAGCCGATCCGTGCGCGCGTGGAAGTCAACGGTCCCGCCGACCGCGCCGCGCTGGACAGCTGGCGCGAATGGCTTGCCTCGCTGGGCGCCTGCGTCCCGGCCAGCATGAATGAGGACGCGCCCTTCAGCAACTGGCGGCTGCATGATCGCCGCCTGATGAATGAGGGCAGCCCGGGTGGAGAAACGTGGCATGTCACGTTGACACCACCTGCCCATACGGCCTGCGAATGGATCGCCGGCGATATCGCAGAGGTGCTGCCGCCGGAACGCGAGGACAGTCGTCCCGGTCCACGCAGCTATTCGATCTCCTGCCTGCCCGGCGGCGGCAAGCTGGAACTGCTGGTGCGCAAGACTGTGCTGGACGATGGCCGCCTCGGCCTGGCGTCCGGCTGGCTCACGCGCGACGCAGCGCCGGGGGACGTTGTCCCGCTCCGCTTGCGCGCGAACACCGGCTTCCGGCCGCCACAGAGCGACCGGCCCATGCTGCTGATCGGCGCGGGCACCGGACTTGCCGGCCTGCGCGCCCATCTGGCGCACCGCGCGGAACAGGGCTTGTCGCGTGCCTGGCTGGTATTTGGCGAGCGCTCGCCGCTGGCGGACCGCCTGTACGGAGAAGAACTGGACGCGTGGCAGCGTAACGGTGTGCTCGCGCGCTGCGACCTCGTGTTTTCGCGCGAAGACGAAGGCCCGCGCTATGTGCAGGACCTGCTGGAGCAGCAGTCGCAGGCGGTACGCGACTGGATGGCGGCTGGCGCCGTGATCTATGTCTGTGGCGGCACAGCGATGGGCGCGGCTGTTGATGCCGCGCTGCGCCGCATCCTCGGCGACAGCCACCTCGACCTGCTGCAGGCCGAAGGCGGATATTGCCGCGACGTGTATTAACCCTTCGCTGTGGCGGACAGCATGCGTTCCACGTAACGGGCGATCAGGTCGATTTCCAGGTTGACCTTGACGCCCGCTTTCAGATGCTTCAGCGTGGTGACCTGGATGGTGTGCGGGATCAGGTTGATCGAGAATTCGCAGCCGGTGGCCGTGTCGCTGACGCGGTTCACCGTCAGCGAGACGCCGTTCACCACCACCGAACCCTTGTAGGCAAGGTATTTCGCCAGGTCGCGCGGGGCTTCGATCACCAGTTCGAACGACTCGCCGACCGGGTCGAACTTGCGTACGGTGCCCAGGCCATCGACGTGGCCGGAAACGAGGTGGCCGCCCAGGCGCTCGGCCAGGGTCAGCGCTTTTTCCAGGTTCACTTCGGTGGTCGTGTCCAGGCCCACGGTCTTGTTCAGGCTTTCACGCGACACGTCCACGGTGAAGCCGGTGTCGGTCTTCTCCACCACCGTCATGCAGGCGCCGTTGAGGGCGATCGAATCGCCCAGGGCCACGTCGGCCATCGGCAGGCCGCCCGCATCCACGTCCAGGCGCACGCCTGCGTCATGGCCGCCTTCGAGCGGCGTCACCGTTTTGATTTTGCCGACAGCGGCTACGATTCCAGTAAACATAATGGTCTTTATTGAGGGGTGAATCGGGCGAGGATGCGCAAGTCGTCGCCGACCTGGGTCACCTCATGGAATTTCAATCGCTTGGCGCCGGCCAGCTCCGCCAGTTCCGGCAGCGCGAACATGCCTTGCGCGTCGCCGATCAGCATGGGCGCCAGGTAGACGAGCAATTCGTCCACGCAGCCTTCGCGGATCAGCGAGCCATTCAGCTTGGTGCCCGCTTCCACATGCACTTCGTTGATCTGACGCCGGCCCAGTTCGCGCATCAGCTCCGGCAGGTCGACCTTGCCGTGGGCATTCGGCAGCACCAGGATTTCTGCGCCCTTGGCGCGCAGGATGGATTCCTTCGCTTCGTCATGCGCGGCGGCGACGATCAGCGTGTTGCCGCCTCCCAGGATGCGGGCTTGCGGGCTGATTTCAAGCTTGCTGTCGATGACGATGCGGCGCGGCTGGCGCGGGGTCTGCACTTCGCGCACGTTCAGCCGGGGGTCGTCCGCTTTCACGGTGCCGATGCCTGTCAGGATGGCGCAGGCGCGGGCGCGCCAGGCGTGGCCGTCGGCGCGCGCCTGCGGACCGG
>DASWYX010000395.1:0-11106 GCA_036404755.1 Pseudoduganella sp. | reverse complement strand
GTGTAGTTATTGTGTTCGAGCTTTGCGCCCGGCGTCACGGTCACCTTGTCGCTCAGCGCGATTTCATCCTGGACGAACACATTCCCCCAGTGCAGGTCGATCTTCGTCGGGAAGAAAGCGACCGCAGCACCGTTGCGCACTTCATTTTTCGAGTAGCGGTAGCCTGCGCCCCAGGCCACATTGTGGCGCCCGAAGCGCATGCCATGCTGGCCCTCGATTTCAATCGTATTCAGTTTGTCGATCAGCACACCGGGCTGGCTGCGCTCCGTGTGATCCAGCACCAGCTGCAGGCGCAGGTCGGAACCGGCGTCCAGCTTGCGCGTGTAGCTGCCAATCAGGTTGGCGCCGGAAATCCGTGAATCGTCCGGCCTGGCCACCTGGCCAAAGCGGCCCTCATACGCGTCGCCGGACAGCACGAAGGCGCCGTCGCGCAGCGCCCAGTCGCCGCGAAAGCCGGCCTGGTGGCGCTGGCCTCCGCTGTGCAGGGGCGCACCGGACTCGGTTTCAGTATCTTCCTGGCGCAAATAGCGCGCGTAGGCGCGAAAGTGGCCGTTGCCCGCCAGCTTGCCGCCGTAGCGGAAAGTGCCGTCGCGCTCTTCCCTGCCGGCCGCCACGCTGGCCAGCGTGCCCTGGCTGTCCTTCGCGCTGCGCGTGATGACGTTGATCACGCCGTTCACTGCGTTCACGCCCCAGATGGTGGCGCCGGGGCCGCTGATGACTTCAATGCGCTCGATATCCTCCATCACCACGTCCTGCGCATCCCAGAACACGCCGGAGAACAGAGGCGAATAGACGGTGCGGCCGTCGATCAGCACCAGCAGCTTGTTTTGCAGGGACGTGTTGTAGCCGCGCGCGGTAATCGCGTAATTCGTCGCATCCAGCCGCGCCACCTGCAGGTTGGGCGCAAGACGCAAGGCTTCCGGCAGCGTGCGCGCGCCGCTGCGGCGGATGTCGCTGCCGCTGATGATGAAGATGGAAGCCGCCGCCTTGCTCAGGCGTTCCTCCTGGCGCGACACGGAAGTGATGACAATGTCGTTCAATTCTTCCAGCGACAGGTCGGCAAATCGATCGTTGACCTGCGCCGCCGCTGTGGACGCGCAAGCAAGCAAGGCCGCAAACAATAAGGTGTTACGGATGTCGTTATTGTTCATGGGCCCCTGGGACACGGTATCGTCTCATCGATTATAAACACATCCGTTTTTCCTCTCGCGCACAATTTGATCGCTGTGGCAACTTTGCCTCTTGTTAAATTGATAGCCGCCTTCAACTGGTGAAACATGTTCCCAAAACATCCCAAACCAGTGGCCCCGCAACGCGCTGTGGCCACCCAAGTGGTCCAGCAGCGCAAGACGGGCGCCGGGCCGGTGGACACGACCCTGATCGTGGTTGAACGCAAGCCCGCGGCGAAGAAAGGCCCCGGTGGTCCAGGCTGACAACTTTATTCAAGAGCAAAAGTCGTTGTATCATCTTGTATATAACGCTCTTGAGAGGAAGCCTCATGAACACAGCAGCACGGCGGCTGGCGCTTGCGTCCGGTCTTTTCATGGCTTTGGCCGGCGCCCGCGCCGACGAGGTCCAGGTAGCGGTCGCGGCCAATTTTGCCGGCCCGATGCAGAAGATCGCGGCGGCATTCGAGCAGAGCACCGGCCACAAAGTGCTGCAAACGTCCGGCTCGACCGGCAAGTTCTACGCCCAGATCAAGGCGGGCGCCCCTTTTGAAGTGCTGTTCGCGGCGGACGATGAAACGCCCGGCAGGCTGGAAGCGGAAGGCGCCGGCGTGCCCGGTTCGCGCTTCACCTACGCCATCGGCACGCTGGTCCTGTGGAGCAGCAAGCCCGATCGCGTAGACAGCAAGGGCGAAGTGCTGCGCAAAGGCGACTTCACCCACCTCGCCATCGCCAACCCCAAGCTGGCGCCTTACGGACAGGCCGCCATCGAAACCATCAAGGCCCTCGGCCTGACGGACGCGTTGACGCCGAAGTTCGTCGTCGGCGAAAACATCGCCCAGACCCACCAGTTTGTCGCCACCGGCAATGCGGAACTGGGCTTTGTCGCGCTGTCCCAGGTGCAGGAAGGCGGCCGCTTCAAGTCGGGTTCGGGCTGGATCGTCCCCGCCGGCATGCACGCGCCGATCCGCCAGGACGTGATCCTGCTAAGCAAAGGCAAGGGCAAGCCCGCCGCCGAAGCGCTGATGAAGTTCATGAAATCCGATGTGGCCAAAGCCGTGATCACGGCCGCCGGCTACTCGCTCTGACCATGAGCATCCTGAGCGCGGACGACTGGTCCGCCATCCGGCTGACCCTCGAGCTGGCGACGGCAACCACCGTCATCCTGCTGCTGCTCGCCACGCCGCTGGCGTGGTGGCTGGCCCGCTCGCAATCGCTGGGCGCCACCGTCGTCAGCACCATCACGACCTTGCCGCTGGTGCTGCCGCCAACCGTGCTCGGTTTTTACCTGCTGGTGCTGATGGGCGAACAAGGCCCGATCGGGCAACTCACCAGGTCCCTGGGCTGGGGACTGCTGCCTTTCAGCTTTACCGGACTGCTGATCGCGTCCGTCATCTATTCCCTGCCCTTCTGCGTGCAGCCGCTGCAGCTAGCCTTCAAGGAAATCGGCAACCGTCCGCTTGAAGTGGCGGCCAGCCTGCGCGCTTCGCCGCTGGACGCCTTCTTTACCGTCGTGCTGCCGATGGCCAGGCCGGGCATCATGACGGCCGCCGTAATGACCTTCGCCCACGCGGTCGGCGAATTCGGCGTCGTGCTCATGATCGGCGGGAACATCCCCGGCAGGACGCGGCTGATCTCGATCCAGATCTTCGACCACGTTGAAGCGCTCGAATATCCGCAGGCGCACTGGCTCTCGGCCGGCATGCTGGCCTTCACTTTCGTCGTGCTGCTTGCGCTGCACCTGCTAAACCGGAAGGCGGCCGCGCGATGAGCATCGACGTCCGTTTCCGCCTCGACCACGGCGACTTCACGCTGGACGTGGATCTCGCCCTGCCCGGCCGCGGCGTGACCGTGCTGTTCGGCCCTTCCGGCTCGGGCAAGAC
The DNA here is from genome assembly GCA_036404755.1 of Pseudoduganella sp. Classification (GTDB taxonomy): domain Bacteria; phylum Pseudomonadota; class Gammaproteobacteria; order Burkholderiales; family Burkholderiaceae_D; genus Rugamonas. Next base: position 8,057 of record DASWYX010000395.1, on the reverse strand, counting down.
TTCGCTGCTGCGCTGCATCGCCGGCTTTGAAACCGGCGCGCGCGGCCGGCTGTGCAACGGCGACGATTGCCTGCAGGATGACGCCCGCCAGCGCTTCGTGCCGACTCACCGCCGCAATATCGGCATGGTCTTCCAGGAGGCGAGCCTGTTCGGCCACCTCAACGTGCGCCGCAATCTCGATTACGGCCGCTCGCGCATGCCCGCCGCGCACCAGCGCATCGCGCTCGACCAAGCGACCGGCCTGCTCGGCATCGGCCACTTGATGGAGCGCGATGTGACCACGCTGTCCGGCGGCGAGCGCCAGCGCGTGGCGATTGCCCGTGCGCTGCTGACGTCACCGTCGGTGCTGCTGATGGACGAGCCCTTGTCCGCGCTGGACCTGAAACGCAAGCAGGAGATCCTGCCCTTCCTCGAACGCCTGCACCAGGAACTGGACATCCCCATCATCTACGTCACCCACGCGATCGACGAAGTGGTGCGCCTGGCCGACCATATCGTGCTGCTGGATGGCGGGCGCGCCGTCGCCAGCGGACCGATTGCCGAAACGCTGTCGCGCATGGATCTGCCGCCGGCCTTTATCGAAGAAGCGGGCGCCGTGCTGGAAGGCGTAGCGTCCGAAATCGATGTGAAACATGCGCTGGCTGCGCTGGCGACACCGGCCGGCGTGCTGTGGGCGCCCGCCGGCGCGCTGCGCCCAGGCGCCACGACCCGCGTACGCATCCACGCACGCGACGTCAGCCTGGCGCTGTCGCGGCACGAGGATTCCAGCATCCTGAATGTGCTGCCGGCGGTCGTGCTGTCTTTCGCCGCTTCAGCGCATCCGGGCCATATGCTTATCGAGTGCCGCTGCGGTTCCGCGCGTATCGTCGCGCGCATCACGTCCCGCTCCTTCGAGGCGCTGCGCATCGCGCAGGACATGAACGTCTGGCTGCAGGTGAAATCCGTCAGCCTGGTGTAGCAGGAACGTGGCATGGACTTATTATGGAAAATGAAAAAATGATCGAGTTGCGGGGATCGGTCTGGATGACCGTCGGCGGCGAGAATTTCGGTGGCCATGGCCGCATCGCCCTGCTGGCCAGCCTGGCCGAGTGCGGGTCGATCACGAAAGCCGCGAAGGCCATCGGCATGAGCTACAAGGCCGCGTGGGATGCCATCGACACGATGAATACGCTGGCCGGCGAGCCACTGGTGGAGCGCCTGACGGGCGGGCGCGGCGGCGGCGGCACCCGCCTCACCGCGCGCGGCCTGCAGCTGGTAGAGAATTTCCGTCTGATCGAGCGCGAACACCGGCGCTTCATCGAACAGTTGGGCCAGCAAGCACCCGCGCTCGCGGACGATTGCCTGCTGCTGAGGAGAATAAGCATGAAAACCAGCGCAAGAAACCAGTTTTCCGGCAAGGTCGTGCGCGTCAAGACCGGCGCAGTCAACGACGAGGTGGAGCTGGAAATCCCCGGCGGCGAACGCATCGTCGCCATCGTGACGCACGAAAGCACGGAAACGCTGGGCCTCACGGTCGGTGCCGAAGCGTTTGCGCTGGTCAAGGCATCGTCCGTCATCCTGATGGGCGAGGACAGCGACGTCCGCCTGTCCGCGCGCAACCGCCTGCGCGGCACAGTCTCGCGCATCCAGCCCGGCGCGGTCAATTCCGAGGTCGTCATCGAACTGCCGGGCGGCGGCGTGATCGCCGCCATCATCACCAACGAGAGCCTGGCCGCGCTCGGCTTTTCGATCGGCGGAACGGCCACGGCGATCTTCAAGGCCTCCAGCGTGATCGTCGGCGTGCCGGCCTGACGGTGCCTTGATAAATATCAAAGCACTTTCTTGCAGTCATGATAGTGTCTCCATCAAATAGTACAAGTAACAATCCGAGGAGACCTTATGCATGACATGCGACGCCGTACCAACGCGGCGATGGCGCAGCGCGTACAGTGCGGAGTCACACTCGTCCACATCGCCGGCATCGTCGAGGCGCTGCGATATCTGCGGGCGGAAAGGATTTCGGAAAGTGTGATCGAGCGCGTCCTGTCGAACGATCCAAGGCTGCTGCGGCCGAACGACCGCCAGGCCTTCAGCGATGTCGCCAACGGGTAAGACCCCTGCGTAATTCTTGATGCAAGCAGTGTCGGGCAGAGCATCGTCAAAAGCATTACCATATGACGATAAGGCAATTCAAATTGCACTCTGACATCAAGAAAAATCCATGCACACTACCGAAGAAGCCGCGGCTGCCGACGCGCAGCGCATTGCCGCCCTGGAAAACCTGGGCATCCTGGACAGCCAGACTTCCGAGTATTTCGAAGGCATCACGCGCCTGGCCATGGACCTGTTCGACATGCCCGGCGCCTTCATCTCGCTGATCGACCGCGACCGCCAGTGGCTCAAGGCGAAGGCAGGATTCTGTTCGCCGACCAATTCGCGCGACCAGTCCTTTTGCACCCACACCATCGGCAATGGCAGCGTGCTGGTGATCGAAGACACCCTCCTCGACCGCCGCTTCCGCGACAACCCCATGGTCACGGGGCAGGAAAAGGTCCGCTTCTACGCCGGCGCGCCCCTGCTCACCCGCGACGGTTTCGCCATCGGCGCCCTGTGCGTGGTGGACCGACAGCCGCGCCGCCTGGACGAAGCGCAGCGCGCCAGGCTGCAGGAACTGGCTGCCCTGGTGATGGCGCATATCGAACTGCGGCGCGCCGTCGGTCACGTTGATGCCATGAGCGGCATGCCGAATAAATACCAGCTCGAAGAAGACCTGAAGGAACAAAGCGCGCTTGCAGAAGGCGAGAACCGCGTGCTGCTGTATATCGACATGCCCGATGCGGCCAAGGCCTTCGAGATCGCCAGCGTGCTGGGCGTGACCGTGTACGACGACCTGATTCGCGGCGTGGCGCGCAGGCTGTCGCAACTTTTCCGCCATTGCGCCACCGTCTATCACATTACGGATGCGCGTTTTGCCGTGCTGTCGAACAATGCCGACACGGCCGGCTTCATCACCTTCGTGCACGGTCTCGAATCTGCGCTGCAGGAACCGCTGATGGACCTGAACGTGCCGCTCAACGTGGCCAGCTTTGGCGGCATCGTGCCGTTCAGTCTTTGCCAGCAGTCCTATGCCGACGCGCCGCGCAAGGCTTCGGCCGCCGTCAACCAGGCCCTGATCGCCCAGCAGCGCTGGCGCGACTACGACACGCAGGCGGACCCCAGCCAGCAGCGCGCCTTCCTGCTGCTGAACAGCGTCCACCAGGGCCTGGCGGAAGATGCCTTCCAGCTGGTGTACCAGCCCAAGCACGACGTGCACAGCGGGGCCAGCGTGTCCGCTGAAGCGCTGCTGCGCTGGCAGCATCCGGAGCTCGGGAACATTTCGCCCGCGGAGTTCATTCCCCTGATCGAAAAGACCGCGCTGATTGGACCGCTCACCGACTGGGTGATCCGCACCGCCATCCGCCAGACCGCGCAATGGCACAGCGAGGGCCAGCGCATCAAGATCGCCCTCAACCTCTCGGCCCACAATTTCGACGAGCCGGATCTTTGCCAGCGCCTTGGCGCGATCTGCGCCGAGTACGGGCTGGAGCCGCGTTATGTCGAAATCGAATGCACCGAGGGCGTGTGGATGGAGAGTCCCGCCATCCTTAAAACGTTGCAGGGCATCCGCGACCTCGGCATGAGCCTTGCGCTGGACGATTTCGGCACCGGCTACAGCAACTTCTCCTATCTGCAGAAAGTGCCGGCCACCGTGATCAAGGTCGACCAGTCGCTGATTCGCCACGTCCACACCAATGAACGCGACCAGCGCATCGTGCGCTCGCTGATCGCACTGGCGCGCGAACTCGATTACGAAGTCGTCGCCGAAGGCGTGGAGACGGAACAGTCCCTGCAGATGATCCGGGACTGGGGTTGCCAGGTCGCGCAGGGCTACCACTTCTCGAAACCCCTGCCACCGGATGCCTTCATCAGGCACGTGCGCGATTACGCGGCGGCATAAGCTCAGATGCGCAGGTGCGCGCTCATGTAATCGATGAATACGCGCAGCTTGGGCGAGGCGTAGCGGCTGGCGGGCCACAGCATCCAGAAGACCACCTGGCGGTCCATGTAATCGTTCAGCACCGTGACAAGCTGGCCGCCTTGCAGCGCTTCGCGCACCAGGAAGGCCGGCACGAAAGCGATGCCCCTGCCCTGAATGGCAGCGTAGGCCAGCGGTTCGACGGTATTGGCGGTCATCGTCTCCGGCAGCGCCAGTTCGGGCTCGGAGGCGTCAAGCTTGAGCGGCCAGCGTTCCAGCCTGCCCGTTGCAGGGAATTTGTGCTGCAGGCAGAAGTGCTTTTCCAGCTCGCGCGGCTGCCGTGGCGTGCCGTGCCGCTTCAGGTACCTGGGCGCCGCGACCAGCACATGAGCGCTGGCGCCAAGGCGGCGCGCGGCCAGGCGTGAGTCCGTCTGGTCGCCGGTGCGGATCACGGCGTCGAAGCCCTCCTCGATCACGTCCACCATGCGGTCGGACATATCGATATCCAGTTCGATCTCCGGATAGCGCGCCATGAAACCGTCAAAGGCCGGCATCATCAGGCTGCCCAGCTGCGGCGTGCCCACGCGCAGGCGGCCGCGCGGCTTGCCGGCCAGGCCCGAGAGCTCGGCCTCGGCAGCATTCACTTCGCTCAGGATGCGGCGGCAGCGCTCGAGGAACAACGCGCCTTCCGCCGTCAGCGTGATGCTGCGCGTGCTGCGGTGGAACAGCCGTACATGAAGCCTCTCCTCCATCCGCGCGATCGCCTTGCCGACGGCGGACGATGACACGCCCAGTTGCCGTCCCGCTTCCGTGAAGCTGCGCGTTTCGGCAACCTGCACAAACATCGCGATTCCACTGAGGCTGTCCATGAGCCGACTTTAGCCCATCAGTTCCCCCTGCGCAACCGGTGATTGCGGACATTTTGTCCGAAATGTTCGGCAGCGCGGCCCATTTTTCGGGCGCGGGCGGATGCCTATATTGCTCACATCCATTCACCACTTTCAGACTTTCACTTATAGGAATCGACGATCATGTCCAAACTGCATTCCAGTATCAAAGTAGGCCCACACCAAATCTCTCACCGCGTCGTGCTGGCGCCGCTGACCCGCATGCGCGCCGATGCCGGCGCCATTCCCGGCCCGCTGATGGCCGAATACTATGCGCAGCGCACGTCCGAAGGCGGCTTGCTGATCGGCGAAGCCACCATCGCGGCGCCCAACGGCAACGGCTACCTTGGCGCGCCCGGCCTGTATGACGACAGCCAGATCGCCGGCTGGAAGCTGGTTACGGACGCAGTCCACGCCAAGGGCGGCAAGATCTTCCTGCAGCTCTACCACGCGGGCCGCCAGTCCAACAGCCAGTTGCAGCCTGGCGGTGCGCAGCCGGTGGCTCCCTCCGCAGTGGAGCACGGCGGCGTGGCCTACACGGAATCCGGCTGGGTGCCGAACACCCCGCCGCGCGCGCTGACGGTTGAAGAAATCAAAGGCCTCGTTGAGAGCTTCCGCGAAGCGTCGCGGCGCGGCATCGCCGCCGGCTTCGACGGCGTGGAACTGCACGCGGCCAATGGCTACCTGCTCGACCAGTTCCTGCAGGACGGCAGCAACAAGCGCACCGACAGCTATGGCGGCTCCATCGAAAACCGCGCCCGCTTCCTGCTGGAGGTGGTGGAAGCCGCGGCCTCGGTGTGGGGCCACGAGCGGGTAGCCGTGCGCATTGGCCCGAGCGGCAAATTCGGCGATATGTCCGACAGCGACCCGGAAGCGCTGTTCACCCATGTGGCGCGCGAACTGGACAAGCTGAACCTCGCCTACCTGCACCTGATCGAGCCCCGCATCGCCGGCAACATCGAGGACGAGTCCCGTGACCAGAATCCCGTGGCATCGCGGCTAATCCGCCAGCACTACAAGGGCCTGATCATCGCCGCTGGAGGTTTCGACGGCGAATCGGCCAGCGCCATCATCGAGTCCGGCGACGCCGACCTCGTCGCTTTCGGCCGCCACTTCATCGCCAATCCAGACTTGCCGGCGCGCCTGCGCAATGGCTGGCCCTTGAACGCTTACGACCGCGAGTCCTTCTTCGGCGGAACCGAAATCGGCTACACCGATTACCCGTTCTATCCGAAAGCCGCCTAAAGAGCGACGGCGCACAGAACGCAAGCTGTGCGCAGAGCAGACTAGCCCTCACCTATCACAGTGAGGGAGATCATCATGGCGCAATCCAAATCCAGCGGCAACCAGAACCGTCAATCGGTACAGACTGTCGAATCGGATATGAAACGCAGCGGCAGCAAGGCAAGCTCGAAGAAGAGCAGCAAGAACGAGCAGTCGCGCATCAAGGCCGGCAGCGACGAAGGCGCCGGCGGCGGCGCCAAGCAGAAGCAGCATCGCGGCTGAGCGCTTGCAAGGCCGCGCGCTATTTCGTCATCTTCAGCCTGGCGACGGCGGCGAGCGGCTTGCGCAACTTGCTTGCGCAGGCGTTCGCGCTGGCGTCCAGGTAGCCTCGCGCGTACAGCGCTTGCGCGGCAACCGGCGCGGGCTCGTTCTCCAGTTCTGGCAGCAACCTGCCGGCGACCGCCATATCGTTGAGGAGGCCCAACTGGTCCTGCAGTTTCGACAGCTCCCCGATATAGCGCTTGACTACAGGCCCCGGCAACAGGTCCCGGAAGAACTCCGCCGCATAGCGGGCTTTCTTGGCCGCGATGCGCGTGCGGTGGCGGGCCAGGGCATCGCACTCGTCCAGCGCGGCAATCCGATTGCGGAGCCGGCGCTGCGCCTTGCGCAGCAGCGGCATCGCACCGACGTCCGCGCGTCTGGCCAGCTTCACCGTCGGCCCGGCCGGCAGGCGCCAATGGCGGCCGTACAGCCAGCTGTTCAGGCCCAGGGTAAGTTGGGTGAAACGCGGGTCCTTCAGCGCGCCGAGGATGTGCTTGTGATGCGACGCGGCACGGCTGGCGGCGGATTTCCTCAGCGCTTCATGGGACGCGTCCGCGATCCTGTCGAGCGTTGAGGTAGCCAGCACGTCCCAGTCGCGGGTCGCTCCCAGCTCGCCGGCCAACCAGTCCAGGCTTTCCTGCAGTTCCACCGGCAGCGGCACCGGCGTCTCGAACATATTGAACAGCGCGCGCAGGCGGCGCAGGCCGACGCGCATCTGGTGCAGGCTCTCCACATCCTGCTTCAGCACACCGGGCACGTTCGCTTCCAGCTGCTGCGTGCAATTCAGGCCGATACACTGGAAGGCATCCTCCAGCGTCATCTTGCGCGTGAGGCGAACCGGCTTCGCTTTCACGGCCAGGTTCGATTCCTTCTGGATCATCGCGTACCCGCGCGCGGCCTTGCTGTCGTTGGAAATCCGCAGCGGGATATCCTCGTGCAGGGCCAGGGCGAACTCGAACAGCTGGGCAGGATTACCCTTCTTCAGCTCGATTTCAAGCTCGGCGATCGCCACATGGTTTTCGCCGCAGGCCACGTCGCCCGAATCCAGCGCGAACTCCACTTGCTGGCCATCGGGCAGCTCGATATCCCAGGTGGTGCGGTGAGTCGTGTTCTGGAAGACGGGACGCAAGCGGCCGGCGAGATCGTCCGCCTCCAGCAGCTTCACCAGCTGCGCATCCTTGATCTGGCGCGCGGCCAGCCGTGGTTGCGGCTGCTCGTCGCCCAGCGCGGATTCCCACTCGCCCCGCTGCTGCAGGGCGGCGGACGAGGACGACGCCCTCTTGACGGTCTGCACCCAGGCGCCGTCCTCCGCACGCACGCGCAAGGTGAGGCCGTGCTTCCACAGGTCGAGGCTGGACGTATCGTAGTAAGTATCGACCAGCCGGTGTTCCTTCGGCGCGCCAAGCGCGAGATCCGCCAGCATCCGGTGCTGGCGCACTCTGCCAAGGTCAGACGGTGCCACAGCGAGCTTCAGTTCGGTTTCCACGGTAGCTCCTTTCAACTGCAACTGGCTCTTCCAGTCTACTGCAACTACTGATCCCTGCACGCACCGGACCCCGAGTTTGCCGCCACGCCTGGGATGCCGCGCGGCGGCCCAGCCCACGTTTGCCATTCGCAAGTTGACGCGATGT
>DASWYX010000394.1:0-5942 GCA_036404755.1 Pseudoduganella sp. | reverse complement strand
CCACCGTCTTCCCGGTGACGAGCCAGGACAGCGACACCCAGGGATTGTAGGAAGCGACGCGGGTCGCATCCGTGCCGGCCGACGTGCGTACGCCCGATTCCAGCAGCTTCTTCACCGGCGGCGTGGCTTCGGCCGCAGCCGCTCCGTAGCGCTCGACGAAATACTCGCCCTGGTAAGCCATGCGGTGCTGCACGGCGACACCGCCGCCCAGCGCCGCCACGCGGTCGATGGAGCGCTGCGAAATCGTTTCGGCATGGTCGAAGAACCAGTTCAGGCCCGTCAGCGGAATATCCTTGTTGACCTTCTCGAACACGTCCAGCGCGCGGCTGATGGTTTCGTCGTAGGTCGCGTGCATGCGCCACGGCCAGCGGTTCTGCGCCAGGATGCGCACCACGCCTTCCAGGTCGTCTTCCATATTGGCCGGCATGTCGGGACGCGGCTGGCGGAAGTCCTCGAAGTCGGCGGCGCTGAAGGTCAGCATCTCGCCGGCCCCGTTGTGGCGGAAGTAATCGTCGCCCTGCTGGTATTTCACGGCCTGGGTCCAGTTCAGGAAATCTTCCTTTTCCTGCTTGGGCTTTTGCGTAAACAGGTTGTAGGCCAGGCGGATCGTCAACTGATTATCGCGCGCCAGCTGCTCGATGATCTGGTAATCCTCGGGATAATTCTGGTTGCCGCCGCCGGCGTCGATGGCGCCCGTCACGCCAAGGCGGTTCAGTTCGCGCATGAAGTGGCGCGTGGAATTGGCCTGGTATTCCGGCGGCAGTTTCGGGCCTTTCGCCAGCGTGGAATACAGGATGGCCGCATTCGGCTTGGCCAGCAGCAGGCCGGTGGGGTTGCCCTGGCCGTCGCGCAGGATCTGGCCGCCGAGCGGCTCGGGTGTGTCCTTCGTATAGCCGACGGCGCGCAGCGCGGCGCCGTTCAGCAAGGCACGGTCGTACAGGTGCAGGATGAACACCGGGGTATCCGGCGCCACCGCATTGATCTCTTCCAGCGTGGGCAGGCGTTTCTCGGCAAACTGGTGCTCGGTGAAGCCGCCGACGATGCGCACCCATTGCGGCGCCGGCGTGACCGCCACTTGCGCCTTCAGCATGGCCATCGCATCGGCCAGCGAGGTGACGCCGTCCCAGCGCAGTTCGAGGTTGAAATTCAGGCCGCCGCGGATGATGTGCAGGTGATTGTCGATCAGCCCTGGCAGCACGGAACGGCCGCCCAGGTCGATCTTGCGGGTTGCCGGTCCCGCCAGCGCCATCACTTCCTCATTGCTGCCGACGGCGGTGAAGCGGCCATCGTGGATGGCCACGGCCGCGGCGCGCGGATTGGCGCGGTCCAGCGTGGTGAACTGGCCGTTGTGCAGGATCAGGTCAGGACTTTGATGTTTGCTCATTTGCTGCCACTCCGTTTAATGATTTGTTGCAGTCGGGGCCGTGCGGCAGCTCGCCGAAACAGTGCGGCTTCACCTGCCGTTCCAGCCACGACGTCTGCGTCTGGCCGGGCTGCCACAGCTGACGGATCAGCGGCGGCAGCTGCTCGCCTGCCAGGATCCCCAGCAGGCCGACCAGCGCAATGATGGGCGGCGCCGGGGAGCGCACGTTAAGGAAGCCGTAGATCAGGCCCACCAGGACGCCGGCGGCCAGCGATACGATATACATCTTCATGATACCCTCCCCAGCGTGGCCCTTAGCCCTCGTGGGCGTTGAACATGGTCTTGGCGTAGATGATGCCAAGGCCGTATGCGCCGCCGTATTTCTTGGCGATGCCGGTGGTCATTTCATAGGTCTCGGTGCGGGCCCAGTCGCGCTGCAGTTCCAGCATGTACTGCAGCGAGGTCATTGGACGCACGCCGGCCTGGATCATGCGCTCCATCGCGCGCTCGTGGGCTTCGGTGGACACGTCGCCGCAAGCATCGGCAATCACGTACACTTCAAAGCCCTGGTCCAGTGCGGACAGGGTCGGGCCAACGATGCAGACCGAAGTCCACAGGCCGCCGAACACCAGGCGCTTCTTGCCGATGGCGTTCACGCGGGCGATCACGTTCGCATCTTCCCAGGTGTTCATCGAAGTGCGGTCGGTGATTTCCGCTTTCGGGAACGCTTCCTTGATCTCGTCGAAGATCGGGCCCGAGAAGCTCTTCTCGGCCACGGTGGTCAGGATGGTCGATACGCCGAAGCCCGCAGCGGCGTGCGCCACCAGCGCCGCATTGGTGCGCAGCGTGGTCGCGTCGATCGAGTGGGTGGCGAAAGCCATCTGCGACTGGTGGTCGATCAGGATCAGCGTGTGGTCCTTGGGGGTCAGCAGCAGTTTGCCGGGAGTTGGGGTTGCGTTGACAGTCATGATTGCTCCTTTCAGGCTTGGATGAAGGCCAGCAGGTCTTCGTTGAGTTTATCTTTGTGCGTATCGGTCAGGCCATGCGGCGCGCCTGGATACACGATCAGCTTCGAGTTCTTCACCAGCTTGGCCGATGCGCGGCCGGATGCGTCGATGGGAACGATCTGGTCATCGTCGCCGTGCACGATCAGTGTCGGCACATTGATTTTCTTGAGGTCTTCAGTGAAGTCGGTTTCCGAGAAGGCGGCAATGGAATCGTAGGTGTTCTTGTGGCCGCCCATCATGCCCTGCATCCACCAGCTGTTGACCAGGCCTTGCGACAGCTTGGCGCCCGGGCGGTTGAAGCCGTAGAACGGGCCGCTGGCGATGTTCAGGTAGAGCTGGGAGCGGTCCGCCAGCGCGGCGGCGCGGATGTCGTCGAACACTTTCTTCGGCAAGCCGCCGGGATTGTTCGGGCTTTGCACCATCTGCGGCGGGACGGCGGAAATCAGGCCGGCCTTGGCCACGCGGCTGGTGCCGTGGCGGCCGATGTAGCGCGCCACTTCGCCGCCGCCGGTCGAGAAGCCGAACAGCACGGCCTTCTTCAGGTCCAGGTGATTGATCACGGCGGCCAGGTCGTCGGCGTAGTGGTCCATATCGTTGCCGTCCCAGGGCTGGCTGGAGCGCCCGTGACCACGGCGGTCGTGGGCGATGCAGCGGTAGCCTTTGGACGCCAGGAAGATCATCTGCGATTCCCAGCTGTCCGAGCTCAGTGGCCAGCCGTGGCTGAAGACGATGGGCTGGCCGTTGCGCGGGCCCCAGTCCTTGTAATAGATTTCCACGCCATCGCGCGTGGTCAGCGTTGCGCCGACGGCGGACTTCGATGGTGCGGCCTTCTGCGCTGCGGCAGCTTCCGACGCCACGCCGGCGACGGCAGCCACGGTGGCGGCGCCCAGCAGGACTTTGCGGCGGCGCGTGTTCGGGGTGGCCGCCTTGTTTTTTTCTTCCATTTATTGCTCCTGAAGTGGGGTGAGATGCCCAGTCATCATAGGAGCATGGCGGGGGCCGCGAATCCCCGATTTGGGCACAACCCGCCTCCCCCGAACGAGGTAGGCGCCACAGAAACAGTTATTGCCGCCTCCCCCTGCAGCGCAGGGCGGATCATTGATCCGCCGTGCATGCGCCGCGGCACCGCCTGCCGAATTAATGCGCCAGCGCCGCCTTGGACGTCGCCTTCCACGTCCGCTCAAGCCTGAGTACCCTTCCCTCCAGCTCCGCCGCCAGATACCCCCGCGCGAAACCCGCCTGCTGATCGAGCTGCGGATCGGTCTGATGAAAATGCTGCAGCAGCCCATCCGCCACGGCCGCGTCATTGATCCACCCCAGCTCATCCTGCAGCGCCGACATGCCCTTCAGCGCCTGCCGCGCGCGCTTGCGGTTCTCGAAGCCTTCAAAGAACTCCGTCGCATAGCGCAGCTTCTTCATCGCAATGCGCAAGCGATGCCGCACGCGAGCCGTGCCGCCCTTCAGTTTTCCGCCGCGCCGTTCGACGCGCTTGCGCGCGCGCTTCAGCGCATCGTCCGCAAACTTCGGCGCGGCGCGGGCCAGCCCCTTCACCTGCGCATCATTGGCGGATTTGCGCCAGGCGGCGGTGTCGATGAAATTGTGCAGCGCGTGCAGCAATGATTCGAAGCGCCTGGACGACACCGCGCTGCCCGCAGCGCTGCGCATCTGGCGCGCATGCGAGCGCACCGCCTTGCGCAGTGGGCGCAGCTCGTCATTCTGCGGCAGATGTGTGCCCAGCACGTCCCAGTCGCGGGCCGGCCCCAGCTCATTGCCCAGCCATTCGAGCTCGCGGCTGAGGCGCGAGCCGGGGCGTATCACATCGCTGAAAAGATCGAGCGCGGAACGCAATCGCCGCAAGCCGACACGCATCTGGTGCACGGACTCGGGCGACTGTGCGCCGGCGACTTGTTCGCGATTGCCCTCGATCTGCCTGAGGCAATTGAGCAGGATGGCGTGAGCGGCCTGTTCGACCGTCATATCGTCCTTCAGCTCAAGGGGATGGGCGTGGACAGGTCTTTTCACTGTGCGTTCCTCCGATGCGCCATGATACGCCGGCGGAGGTCAGTGCTTGCGATCGCTGAACCACTGCTGCGCCAGCAGGGCAACTTTCTCCAGCGTGCCCGGCTCCTCGAACAGGTGGGTGGCGCCGGGGATGATGTCGATGCGCTTCTCGCATTGCAGGGCGGAGAAGGCTTGCTGGTTGAAGGTGATGACTTCGTGGTCGTTGCCGCCGACGATGAGCAGGGTTGGCGCCGTGACTTTCGCCAGCGCGTCCCTGCCGGCCAAGTCGGGCCGCCCGCCGCGCGACACCACGGCTGCAATATCGCCCAGCCGCAGCGCCGCCAGCTGCAGCGCGGCCGCGGCGCCCGTGCTGGCGCCGAACAGGCCGATGGGCAGCGACAGCGTCGCCGGCTCGGTGCGCAGCAGGTCGCACGCCAGGCCCAGACGGTCGGTCAGCAGCGGAATATCGAAGCGGACGGGATAGTCGGCTTCCTCGTCGGGAGTGAGCAAGTCCATCAGCAGCGTGCCGATACCCGCCTTGCGCAGTTCGCCCGCCACATAATTATTGCGCGAGCTGAAGCGGCTGCTGCCGCTGCCGTGCGCAAACAAAACGACCTTGCGAGCGCCATCCGGCACCTCCAGCATGCCCTCAACCAACCCCGCGCTAAGCTTAACCGACACCAGCCGCTGCATCGCCCTCACCTCCCACTCCAGTCTACCCCTTCCCCCCGCCCCCCAGCGCCACCATGGGGTCAGATCCGACATTCGGACACGAGCTCAGCACTGGCTGGCTCTCAGAGGAGAGGTTTCCTGTAGCGCCAACAGACGTGCCCGTTCGATGGGGCAATATCTGCCCGGATTCACCAACATTGAGGCATTTTCCTGTGCCTTAGGCGCAAAGGCCGAGCTCGTGTCCGAATGTCGGATCTGACCCCAGGGTGGAGGGCGGGTTAATTGGGGGTGCAGGCGGGGCAGGCGAGGTTGGCGGTGAGCGGGGCGCGGTGGGGGGTGTAGCGGCGGCCGTTCAGGGTGCGGATGGGGGGCTTGAAGTCGGCGCTCAGCAGGTCGCGGTCGGCCTGGTAGGAGGCGGTGCGGATGTCGAGCAGGCCGACGATGGTGTGGTCGAGCACGTCCGCCTGGTAGGGACGCGCTTCCAGCGAGTCGCGCGCGGCGGCGGCGACCTTGTCTTCGCGATTGGTCCACAAAATCAGCGGAATTTCGTAGCCGCTGGCGTCCGTGGCCGAGTGGCCGGAGAAGTTGCGGCTGTGCCCCACTTCCTGCCCGTGATCCGAAACGTAGAGGAAGGTGGCCGGCTCGGTCCCAACGGAGCGCTGCAGATTGCCGAGCAGCCCATTCAGCACATGGTCGCCGTACAAAATGGCGTTGTCGTACTCGTTGCGCGCATTGCGGATCCAGAACGGCCGCGATGCCTGCTTCATCGACGCGTGCACGCGATCGTCCGCATCCTTGAACCGCGCGAAGCGCTTCGGATAGCGCAGGTCGTAGTGCAGGTGCGCGCCCATCAGGTGCACGACGATGAATTTCTTCGGGGCGGGACGCTGCAGCACCTT
>DASWYX010000393.1:0-3495 GCA_036404755.1 Pseudoduganella sp. | reverse complement strand
ATAGTAATAGGCGCCGCGCCGCGTGGGCACGGAGAGATCGACGGGCTGGGTGCGCGACTTGAATTCGTTGAACAGCTTGTCCGCCAGCGGCTTCAGACTGGCCGTCATGGCTTCCGTGTAGGCGTTTTCAGCGTTCAGGTGGGCGATGACGGCGGGGTCCTTCCTGTCCTGCAGCCAGCGGTATTCGTCGGTGATTTCTTCGCCGTGGCGTATGGTCAGGTACTGGCCCTTGGTGGCGACCGGCGGCTGCGGCGCCTGCGGTGGTTCGGCCAGTGCGGGCAGCGCGAGCATCATCAGTGTTACGAAGAGTCTGCTAGTCACTTTGAACTCCTGTGGCATATTGTGCAATGATTCTAGGGTCCTGGGATTTAAAAGCCAATAACAATGAATGCTACCGACGCTCTCTATGCCCGCGTAAGCCGGCGCCTCGTTCCCTTCCTATTCCTTTGCTATGTGGTCGCCTATCTGGACCGGGTGAACGTGGGCTTTGCCAAGCTGCAGATGCAGGCGGACCTGGCGCTGTCCGACACCATCTACGGCTTTGGCGCGGGCATTTTCTTCATCGGCTATTTCCTGTTCGAAGTGCCGGCCAACCTGCTGATGACGAAAGTCGGCGCGCGGCGCTGGATCGCGCGCATCATGGTCAGCTGGGGCGTGATCTCTTCCTGCATGCTGTTCACGAAAGATGCGCACAGCTTCTACGTGCTGCGCTTCCTGCTCGGGGTGGCGGAAGCGGGATTTTTCCCCGGCGTGATCCTCTACCTGACCTACTGGTACCCGGCACGGCGGCGCGCGCGTATTGTCGCCATGTTCATGAGCGCGATTGCGGTGGCGGGCGTGCTGGGCGGGCCGCTGTCCGGCTGGATCATGAGCGCACTGGCCGGCCATTCCGGGCTCGCGGGCTGGCAGTGGCTGTTCCTGCTGGAGGGCTTGCCGTCCGTGGCGGTTGGCGTGTGGGCGCTGTGGTACCTGGATGATTCGATCCGCGATTCCTCCTGGCTGGACGATGATGAAGTGGCCCTGCTGGAAGCGGAACTGGCGGCCGATCCCGAACCGCGTGCGCAATGGTCGCTGCGCCATGTGTTCGGCAGTAGCCGTGTGTGGATGCTGTGCCTGATCTATTTCCTATTCGTCATGGGCCTGTACGGCGTGGGCTTCTGGCTGCCGCAGCTGATTCGCAATAGCGGCGTGCAGGACGTGCTGAGCGTCGGCCAGCTGACGGCCATCCCCTACGGCATCGCTGCCGCCGTGATGATCGCCGTGGCGCGCCATTCGGACCGCAGCGGCGAGCGGCGTTGGCATGCCGCCATCGCCGCCTTTGCCGGCGCCGCCGGGCTGGCGGTCACCACCCAGGTCCACGATCCGCTAACGTCGATGGTGGCGCTGAGCGTAGCGACGGCAGGCATTCTCGCCACCTTCCCCGTGTTCTGGAGCCTGCCGACGGCGATGCTGGGCGGCACGGCCGCAGCGGCGGGCATCGCCATGATCAATTCCGTCGGCAACCTGGCCGGCTTCGTCAGTCCTTACCTGGTGGGGGCGATCAAGGACATCACGCACAGCACCTCCCACGGCATGATGGTGTTGGCGGCGAGCCTGCTGGCCGGCGGCGTACTGGTGCTCGTGTGCGTGAACCGGAACAACGAGGAGCTTTGATTACCTGGCGGGTAATCGCCGTGACGTGCTGATTTTCCGACAATGAAGTCACCAACTTCACAAGGAGATCATCATGAACCAAGCCCTCAATATCGCCGAACAATACCTGGCCGCCTGGAATGAACGCGACGCCGCCGCGCGCCGCGCCAGAGTCGCGCAGTTGTTCACGCTGGATGCGGACTACAAGGACCCGCTGATGAAAGGCTCCGGCCACAGCGGCATCGATGCGCTGATCGCCGGCGCACAGGAGCATTTTCCCGGCCACCGCTTTACGCTGAGCGGAACGCCGGACAGCCATAACGATGTGGTCCGCTTTTCGTGGAGCCTGGCCGCGCCGGGCTCCGAGCCGGTGGCGAAAGGGACGGACGTCGCCACCGTGCACGCGGATGGCCGCCTGTCCAGCGTGACCGGCTTCATCGATTATTTCGCACAGTAAGGAGGCCGCCATGACCGCGTACGCTGCATCCGGCGCCCGTATCGTGGAGCCGAACATCATCCGCACCTGCGATGGCGTGAACCTGTTCTACCGCGACTGGGGCGAGGGCAAGCCGGTAGTCTTCGTGGCTGGCTGGTCGCTGCCGTCCGACCAGTGGAACTACCAGATGCTGGCGCTGCTGGAGCAGGGCGCGCGCGTGATCGCCTTCGACCGGCGCGGCCATGGCCGCTCCAGCGACCCTGGCAGGGGCTATACGCTGGATACGCTGGCGGACGACCTGGCGGCCGTGCTGGAAGCGCTGGACCTGCACGAGGTCACGCTGGTTGCCCACTCGATGGGTTGCAACGAAGTGGTGCGCTACCTGAACCGCCATGGCAGCGGGCGCGTGCAGGCGGCGGTTTTGCTTGGCACGATGACGCCCGACTTTCGCGCTGCGGGCGAGTTGATGGAACACTTCCGCCGCGAGCAGTTGTCGCGGGACTTCCCGCTGTGGATCGCGGAGAATATCGATCCTTTCGTCCCCGGCGTAACGCCCGGAATGAAGGACTGGCTGCGCGGGCTGGCGCTGCAAACCTCGGCGCAGGCGCTGTACGAATGCAACCGCGCCATCCAGCATGCGGACATGCGCGAGGAAATGCGCCGCATCGATATTCCCGTGCTGCTGATCGCCGGCACGCAGGACGCCAGCGCGCCCTTCGAGCTGACCGCCCAACCCAGCGCGCAGTTGCTGCCCAATGCGCGGCTGCGCGTGTACGAAGGAGCGGCGCATGGTATGTTCCTCACCCATATGCAACGCGTGAATGGCGACCTGATTGAGTTCATCAAGGGGAGAGAATGACGGAACAGTATTTCAGCGACTACGCAGCAGCCATGAAGTACTGGCGCACCAAGCGGGGCTTCAGCCAGTTGAGGCTGTCGGCCGAAAGCGGCGTGTCGCAGCGCCATATCAGCTTCCTGGAAAGCGGCCGCTCGCAGCCGAGCCGTGACCTGATCCTGAAGCTGGGGATGACGCTCGATATTCCGCTGCGCCAGCGCAATGTGATGTTGCTGGCGGCAGGCTTCGCGCCGGCCTACCAGGAGCGCAGCCTGTCCGATCCGGAAATGACGGCCGTGCGGCAGGCGCTGGATTTCATGCTGGAGCAGCAGGCGCCTTATCCCGCGCTGGTGGTGGACCGCTTGTGGAACCTGCAGATGAACAATGGTCCCGCCGCGACGATGATGTCATGGTTGCTTGGCCTGCCCGCCGGCACGCAGCTGCCCAGCGTGAACGTGATCAGGCTGACGCTGGACCCGAACGGCTTGCGTCCCTACATCGCCAACTGGGAAGACGTGGCGACCGACCTGCTGCAATGGATACAGCGCGAGGCGATGGGCGATGGCCCGGGCAGCGAAGCCACGCGGCTGCT